>DXDO01000024.1 GCA_019115425.1 Candidatus Agathobaculum merdigallinarum
GGCATGCGCGTTGGCATCAGCACATGCAGCTCATTGCCCGTGCGGAGCATCAGGGTGCCTTTGCTGTCTGCCAGCAGCGACGTCTCCTTGCCGTTTACCAGCTTCGCCGCCTGCACCAGATAGGGATAGCTATAACAGAACCCTTCATTCGGGAGTGGCGTCCGGACATCTGCGGGAAATTCTGTCCTGCTCAGCACAGATTGTCTACCCCCGCTGAGAAAGGCGATCTGCACCATGCCCTTGCCATGCGTCTGTAATATGGCTCGCGCACCGGCTGTGCTGCCGGCGCTGACGCGTTGCAGTTCTTCACAGACATGCACCGCGTGCTGTCCCTGCCCTTTGGGGATGATTATTATCAGCCGGGCTGCACCAGATTGGGGCTGTCCGCCCGCGACCTGTTCGAGCGCCTGAAGGACAAGGAGCCGTCGTACTATTACAGCGATGTGCTGATCCCGAACGGGAAAACCCTTACGGATTTCATTGGAGGTGTTTGAACCATGACCGGAGAAGAGCTGCACCGCCGTCTCAGCGAACCGTTTGCCGCGGCAGACGTCGAGTGGCGCGTAACCAAGCTGCGGAATCAGAACAGCGAAGGGCTGGTCGTGCCGTTCATAGACAGCCGCGCGATCCAGAACCGTCTAGACGATGTGGTAGGCCCGTTTTTCTGGCGCACGCGCTTCATCCCGTGGCACCAGTATGTACCCAAGCCGGGCAAATACGAAGACCCGAATGAAGCACAGAAAACGCCCGTATCTTCCCAGCTCTGCGGGCTCTCCATCTATAATGAAGAGCGCAAAGAGCGGGTGGAAAAGGTAGACGGCGCGGAAAACACGGACATCGAGGCCATCAAGGGCGGTATTTCGGACAGCTTTAAGCGCGCGGCGGTAATCTGGGGCGTTGGACGGTATTTATACGAGATCCCGGCCAGGTGGACGTCCCTTGACAAGTACAAACAGATCGCCCACCCGGCGGAGCTGAATGCTTACTACACGGAGCAACTGCAGAAGCTGGGGCTTTGCGCGGCGCAGGACCCGAACACGAGCGTCGCGCCGTCCGGCGTGTATGCGGTGCGCGGCCTGAAGCCCGCACCGATGCAGGGCTACCCTGCCGCGGCATGGGTCGATCTGGTGACGCCGACGGGTCGCGCGCTCAAGGTATTCAGCCTTGGGACAAAGCCCGGGCTCGCAAGCGGCGTGCGCATACAGGGTGCAAAGATCGTGCAGCGCAGCAGCGCCAGCGGGATGTACTACGAATTGCAGGATTACCAGCCTGCCGCATGAGGATCGGAGGTTAATATGGAACAGGATAATCATACCTATTACGAATATCTGGACGAACTGCGGGACAGCGGCCTGATCAATATGTTCGGAGCCGCCAAGTTCCTCGCACGCGAATTTCCGGAACTCGGCTATGATAAAGCCGTTTCCGTCCTGCATTGCTGGATGGAGCGGTACGGGACAAGGAGTGTATGCTGATGGTGCAGATCACTCCTTTGCAGATCATGCAGCTGACTGTTACCGGTTTTGGCTGCTTTGCAGACGAGCACACCTGGACATTTGGCCGCATGACGACAGTCACGGGCCACAACTACCAAGGCAAAAGTACAATTGCGGACGCGATCGCCTATGCGCTCACCGGCGCGCCGTTCTTCGGCGGCCGGGATCTGGACCGGCTGCAAAACGAGGACTCGCCTTTTATGCGTGTGGAGCTTACCGTCCGCACGGATGACGGGAAAACACACGAGATCCGCCGCGCGCGGCAGGGCGGTAAGACGGCCCTGTCTGTGGACGGGACAACGACCACGCAGGAGCGCTTTGCGGAGCGGTTCGGCAGCCGCGACCTGATCCTG
This sequence comes from Candidatus Agathobaculum merdigallinarum, assembly GCA_019115425.1. Taxonomy (GTDB): domain Bacteria; phylum Bacillota; class Clostridia; order Oscillospirales; family Butyricicoccaceae; genus Agathobaculum; species Agathobaculum merdigallinarum. Next base: position 1,850 of record DXDO01000024.1, read on the forward strand.
TCCCTTTTGAACCCCCTGTACTTTGCAGAGGCGCTCGGCGGGGACGGCCGGACGCTGATCGAGCAGTATCTGCCATCCGTGCCGCATGAGGCGGTGATGGATAAGTAAAGCCGCCAGAGGCACATTCATGCGATGCTGCTTCTGGCGGCTTTTTTGCATTTTGTCAACAAAAGAAAACATTACGTCTTGCTGCTCTTCACTCAGTCTCGACCGTCGTTCTAGGAGTTTCCTTTGCGAATCGGTCAGGGAAACCAGAGTATGCCCTCATGTCAGCTTGCAAACTGACTGTTGTAAAGTTCAGCGTAAGCGCCGCCCTGTGCCATCAAAGAATTATGATTGCCCTGCTCGATAATATTCCCCGTTTCCATTACAAGGATCAAATCCGCATCCACAATGGTGGAAAGGCGGTGCGCAATGACAAAGGATATCCTGTTTTTCATCAGCACCATCATCGCCCGGTTGATTTCATGCTCGGTGCAGGTATCCACACTGGAGGTTGCTTCATCGAGAATGAGAACAGCAGGATCGCGAAGCACACCACGGGCAATGGTCAGCAGCTGCCGCTGTCCCACGGAAATGCTTTCCACATTATAGTTTATACCCGCTGTCAGGATGTTTTGCAGTATTTTTAAAGCGATACCGCATAATTCAGCAAAAATGATTTGCGTGTAAATTTTGCGTCCAGATGCGGCACAGTTTCGCGGCAATACTTGATGTATTGCAAGAAATCGTAACAAAATCCGGGCACAAAATTTCCGCAAAGCACCGAAGATGCAATTGTACGGCGTTGCCCTTAGAATTGCTATGGGCAGGCGACGCACGATCTCCGAGGATAAACCTTTCGGCGTGCTTTCAAACAATGCTGGCAATGTAGCAACGGGACGCCTCCCGATTGTCGCCTCTTTAATATTCTCTTGTAATATTTTTACACGTTTATGTATAATATTACAATGTTAATATGCCATTAAAAGTATTGTATTTTCCCCACAGGAACACCCTGGTTCAGGTACGGTGATCTTGGAATAGTCTTGCGTGTTGGTGACAATTAC
>DXDO01000025.1 GCA_019115425.1 Candidatus Agathobaculum merdigallinarum
GATCGTGATCGGCGATAAGAAGCTGGAAAACGCGGAGAGTATTTCTAAAACCATGAATGAGGCCGGTTTTGATACGGTGCCGGAGGAAATGGATTTGTCCTCCCGCGAGTCCATTATGAAGCTGATCAAAAAGGCTCAAAGTTTTGGTGAAGTCTCCATGCTGGTCAATGCGGCGGGCGTTTCCCCCAGCCAGGCACCGGTCGAAGCGATTTTGAAGGCAGACCTTTATGGAACCGCTGTTTTGCTCGAGGAAGTGGGAAAGATCATCAAAAAGGGCGGTGTAGGCGTGACGATTTCCAGTCAGTCCGGCTGGCGTATGCCCGCCCTGACGGCCGAGGAAGATGCACTGCTGGCGACTGCGCCGACAGAAGAATTGCTGAATCTTTCTCTGCTGCAGCCGGAAAATATCAGGGATACGCTGCATGCCTATCAGATCGCGAAACGCTGCAACGAAAAGCGCGTGATGGCAGAGGCCGTCAAATGGGGGCAGCGTGGCGCGCGTCTCAACGCCATTGCCCCGGGAATTGTCGTGACGCCTCTGGCGCTTGACGAGTTCAACGGGCCGCGTGGTGATTTCTACAAGAATATGTTTGCGAATTGTCCCGCAGGGCGCCCGGGGACCGCAGACGAAATTGCAAATGTGGCGGAGCTTCTGATGTGTGATAAAGGAGCGTTTATTACCGGCTCCACCTTCCTGATTGACGGCGGAGCAACTGCCAGCTACTTCTATGGGCCTCTCGCGCCTGAAAAATAGACCTGAAAGGATGGCAGCGAAAAAATTTTAGCATTTTCTTTGTTTTTCATTGACAGCCTGCACAAGCAACAAAACTTTTGATAATGAGTTCCAATCTCCTGCGCCGTTGTATATTCGGAGCCTGCCAGAGATGGATAAAAATGCGATATTGACAACAAAATAATCCTGCTGGCGCTCAAGGCTTTGACGCTAAAGATCCATAAGAACAGGCAGGCACTGCATCCGCAGTGCCTGCCTGTTCTTCATTTTGATGGAAAAGCCATTGTTGGGGCGCAAACTTATTGCTTATTCCTGATATACTCGTCCATCGCCGCAGCAGCGCGCTTGCCCGCGCCCATGGCGAGGATAACGGTAGCCGCGCCGGTAACAGCGTCACCGCCGGCGAATACGCCATCCTTGGACGTGATGCCATGTTCCTCGTCCGCAATGATGCAGCCCTTGCGATTGGTGTCCAGACCCGGGGTGGTGTGGCGGATCAGCGGGTTGGGCGTGGTGCCGATCGCCGCGATGACGCAGTCCAGATCAATGGTGAACTCGCTGCCCTCGATCGGTACCGGACGGCGGCGGCCGGACTCGTCAGGCTCGCCGAGCTCCATCTGCTGGCACTTGAGGCCGGTGACGTTGTAGTTCTCGTCGCTGAGCACCTCGAGCGGCGCGGTCAGGAACTTGAACACAATGCCCTCTTCCTTGGCGTGGTGGATCTCCTCCAGACGGGCGGGCAGTTCCTTCTCGGAACGGCGGTAGACGATGTAAACCTCTTCCGCGCCCATACGCTTGGCGCAGCGCGCCGCGTCCATCGCAACGTTGCCGCCGCCGACAACCGCAACCTTGTGCGCGTGGAAAATCGGGGTGGGGGAGTTGTCCTGGTACGCCTTCATCAGGTTGATGCGGGTCAGATACTCGTTAGCCGAGTAAACGCCGTTGGCGTTTTCGCCAGGCACGCCGATAAAGCTCGGCAGGCCCGCGCCCGAACCAACAAAGATGGCCTCGTAGCCGTCTGCAAACAGCTCGTCAATGGTCTCCGAGCGGCCGACGACAAAGTTGAGCACAAATTCAACGCCGAGATCCTTCAGCGTGTCGATCTCCTTCTGCACGATCTCTTTGGGCAGGCGGAATTCCGGAATGCCATACATCAGCACGCCGCCTGCCGTGTGCAGCGCCTCAAATACCGTGACCTGATAGCCCATGCGCGCCAGATCGCCCGCACAGGTCAGGCCGGCAGGGCCGGCACCGATAATCGCGCACTTATGGCCGTTGGAAACAGGCTTTGCCGGTTTCTCCTCGCCGTGCTCGCGCGCATAGTCCGCGACAAAGCGCTCCAGACGGCCGATCGCAACCGGCTCGCCCTTGATGCCGCGCACGCACTTCTGCTCGCACTGGGTCTCCTGCGGGCATACGCGGCCGCAGACAGCCGGCAGAGCGGAGGTCTCCTTGATCTTGGCTGCGGCCTCGAGGAACTTGCCCTCGGCAACCAACGCGATGAACTCGGGGATCTTGACCTGCACCGGGCAGCCAGAGATGCAGGGCTTGTGCTTGCAGTTTAAGCAGCGCTGCGCTTCTTCGATCGCCATTTCGGGCGTATAGCCGAGCGTTACTTCATCGAAATTTTTGTTGCGGACGTCCGGCGCCTGTTCCGGCATGGGGATCTTGTTGGGATTCATGTTCGCCATCTTACTTGACCTCCTGCTTCATCAAATTGCACTCATGGCGCTCGACCGCAGACTTTTCCTGCGCCTTGTACATGGCGCCGCGGCGCATTGAACTGTCGAAATCAACCAGATGGCCGTCAAAGTCCGGACCGTCTACGCAGGCGAACTTGGTCTCGCCGCCGACCGTCAGGCGGCAGCCGCCGCACATGCCGGTGCCGTCCACCATGATGGTGTTCATGGAAACAATGGTCTTGATGCCGTAGGGACGGGTGGTTTCGGAAACAAACTTCATCATGATCATCGGGCCGATGGCAATGACCGCGTCGTATTGGTTGCCCGCTTCAATCAGCTCTTTCAGAACCTCGGTAACCAGCGCCTTGCGTCCGTTTGAGCCGTCGTCCGTAACGATGTACAGGTTGGTGGAGGCAGCCTTCATCTCGTCCTCCAGAATGATGATATCTTTGTTGCGGAAGCCCGCAATCAGATCGACCTCGCAGCCCATTTCGTGCAGCTTTTTGGCCTGCGGGTAGGCGATGGCACAGCCCAGGCCGCCGCCGACGACCGCGACCTTTTTCAGGCCCTCCAGCTCGCTGGCCTTGCCCAGCGGGCCGACGAAGTCGTGCAGGCAGTCGCCCTCATTGAGCAGGCCGAGCGCCATGGTAGTCGCGCCGACCTCCTGGAAGATGATCGTGACCGTCCCCTTTTCACGGTCGAAATCCGCGATGGTGAGCGGGATGCGCTCGCCGTCCGCGTCCACGCGCAGGATGATGAACTGGCCGGGCTCAGCCTTGCGGGCTACGTGCGGCGCATCGATCACCATCAGCTTGGTGTTCGCGTTCAGCGTCTGCTTTTTCAGAATCTGATACACTGAATTTCGTACCTCCTTGCGTTTGTCGCATCGAACACATCTATTATAAAGGCAACGCACGGCGAACGCAAGAGCAAATCGGGACAAGAAAGGCTATGTCTTGGCAGGATGTGAGGGTTTTGGACATTGGAAAAGAAGAATTTAGTAATTCAGCACAATATAGTCGCCGGAGACATACCCTTCATATTCATCGTATCGAACGGCATACCAGCCGTCATACTGTCCGAGTACGATCAGCTGCGCACCATCGGGTGCTTTTCCAATCACCGGTGCGGTGAGCGACGGAGCGGAGCGAATGTTCAAATTACCAGATGAAACCTCGACAGTCGCAGTCTGAATGGGCTGTGGTTCGACAAAGGGGATACGGAAATATTCGGTGAGCGACAGGACCACGTTGCGTGCGATCGCGTCAATGTTTGAACGGATCCATTCTGCGTCCTCCGGATTGTCATGATAGGCAAATTCGATCAGCACCGCCGGTGCGCGCGTGCGCGTCACCTCGCCGAGCGAGTCAGTCGGCCGGACGGTCACGTCGGTTGGAACGGGATAGATGGATTTCAGGTTCGCGGCGACGATCTGAGCGATCTGTTCACTGCGCATGGAGTTTGGGTCGTAATACACGTCCGCGCCGCGCAGCTGGCCGGACAGGCTCTCGGGCGCGGCATTGGAGTGCAGCGCGATATGTGCGTCATAATTTCCCTCATTGGATGCGCGGATGGATGAGGCGGCGGTCATTTCCGGTGTGTTGCGGGTAAACGCAATGCCGGAAGCGGTGAGATAGGGTTCCATCGCGTCCGCAATGAGGTTCATGTAATATTCTTCCGAGCCTTGCTCATCATAATAGGCATTGTACTCCTGCGTTGAGGGGGAAAGATAGATACTGGGCATAGCGGTAACCTCCAAACGGGATTTGTCGCTGTCAGACTATGCGGCGCGCCGTCAATGGGTCACAGCATAAGCGATTTGACGAAAAGCAGGGATAAATTTCAAGTTTTTTTCGGTAATATAAGGGTTGCATTTTCAATCATACGAATGTATAATAATTAACATGCTGAAACGGCCGGTCAGGATGCCGGCATTTTGGGAGGAGAGAAATCATATGAAGAAACTTTCTATTGCCATGCTGAGCATGGTGCTTGCGGGTTCGATGCTGTTGACCGCTTGCGGCGGCGGCAATACCCAGCCCGCCGAGAATACCGGCTCGGATGACACCCAGCAGTCCGAGACCGCGGAGAACACCGAGGGCGGCGTGCTGCGCATGGGCACTAATGCAACTTTCCCGCCGTATGAGTACATGGATGAGAACAACGAAGTTGCGGGCATCGACGCGGAGATTGCGGCGGCGATTGCCGATAAGCTCGGCATGGAGCTGGAGATCACCGATATGGCGTTTGAATCGCTGATCCCGGCTCTGCAGGCGGGTACGATAGACATCGTTCTGGCCGGTATGACGGTTGATCCGGAGCGCGCGGAGCAGGTGAATTTCACGGACACTTACGCAACCGGCGTGCAGGTGGTTATTGTTCCGGAAAACTCTGATATCGCGCCTGTTGAGAATGAGGAAGGCGCAATGGAGGTTGACTTGACCGGCAAGACGATTGGCGTACAGACCGGCACCACAGGCGACCTGTACTGCACTGATGACTATGGTCAGGAGTTTGTTAAGCAGTTTGATAACGGCCCCCTCGCGGTTGCCGCGCTGATGAACGGTCAGGTTGACTGCGTTGTTATCGACAACGAGCCGGCCAAGAACTATGTTGCAGCCAACGAAGGTTTGAAGATTCTCGATACCGCATTTGCAAACGAGGACTATGCCGCTGCGATTGCCAAGGATAACACGGAGCTGTTCGAGCAGGTCAACACTGCCATTCAGGAACTCAAGGCGGACGGCACGATCCAGACCATTATTGAAAAGTATATTCCGGCAGAAGCGGAGTAATGGAGTGAAGGGAAAAGGGGACGGCGCGTGCCGCCCCTTTTTCTTCCGTGTATACATATTGAGGCAGAAAGGGGATAAGACGTGACACCATTAACTTTAGCGAGTTGGCTGGAAAGCGCGCCGGATTGGGTTATCTCGCTTCCGGAAGGCTTGCAGACACTGCTGTTCCAGCTTTATCAAACTTTTATTTATCAGGATCGTTGGACTTGGTTTGTCGACGGCTTGAAAGTGACCTTTATTGTAACCATTGGCGCGCTGATCATGGGTATTATCATCGGTCTTATCATTGCGATCATCCGTACCGCGCATGACTCACAGCGTGCGGGCAAGCGCAATCCGGTGCTGGGTGTGCTCAATGCAGTGTGCAAGGTGTATTTGACTGTGATTCGCGGTACGCCGATGATGGTTCAGCTGCTGATTATGGGCTTTGTTATTCTGGTTCCGAAGGACGATACAGGCAGTTTGATCTGCGGTGTCATTACGCTTGGTATCAATTCGGGCGCATATGTTGCGGAAATTGCCCGTTCTGGTCTGATGTCTATCAGCGCAGGCCAGATGGAGGCAGGACGTTCGCTTGGATTGAATTACTGGCAGACCATGCGGTATATCATTATCCCGCAGGCAATCAAAAATATCCTGCCCGCGCTCGGCAATGAGATGATTACCCTGCTCAAGGATACCTCGCTGGTGTCGGTCATCATGCTGCGCGATGTGACCAAGCAGGCGCAGAATATCGTGGCCAATACCTATACGCCGTTTGTGCCATATATCAGCCTTGCTGTCATCTATCTGGTGTTGGTCATTATCCTCACCAAGCTGCTCGGCATTTTTGAAAGGAGGCTGCGCGCAAGTGATCGACGTTAGGAATCTGCACAAGGCCTTTGGCGACCATGAGGTGCTCAAGGGTGTAAACGAGCACATCGAAAAGGGTGAAAAGGTCGTTATTATCGGGCCGTCCGGCTCGGGCAAATCCACTTTTTTGCGCTGCCTGAACCTGCTTGAGGAGCCGACGAGCGGCGATATCGTCTTTGAGGGACAGAACATCACCAGCAAGGAGACCGATATCAATTTGGTACGCCGCAAGATGGGCATGGTGTTTCAGCAGTTCAACCTGTTTCCCCACTTGACCGTGCGCGAGAACATCAAACTTGCACCGGTCAAGCTCAAGGTCATGACCGACGAGGAAGCGGATAAGCGCGCCATGCAGCTTTTGGAGCGTGTCGGCCTGCCGGACAAGGCAGACAGCTATCCGATCCAGCTTTCCGGCGGCCAGCAGCAGCGTATCGCAATCGCCCGTGCGCTGGCAATGAACCCAGATGTAATGCTGTTCGACGAGCCGACATCGGCGCTCGACCCGGAGATGGTCGGCGAGGTGCTGGAAATCATGAAGGAGCTGGCGGATGAAGGGATGACGATGGTCGTCGTGACCCACGAGATGGGCTTTGCGCGCGAGGTCGGCACCCGCGTGCTGTTCATGGACGGCGGCAACATCGTCGAGCAGAACGAGCCGAAAGAGTTTTTCGCCAACCCGAAGCATCCGAGGTTGAAGGATTTTCTATCCAAGGTGCTGTAAGCAGAATAAAAAAGGGTTGCAAGCCCGATATTACCAAGTTGATTTGACACATCCCCCTACGCGCAACAAGGCGCCGCAGGGGGATGCGTTTTTGTGTCAGGAAAACCACTTGTCGTGTGAGTGGTTCGCAAATGCCTATGGAGATGAGAAAAATGCCCTGCTGAAAGCGAGAGACGCTTTCAGCAGGGCATTTATAAAACGATTTTTCGGATAAATCCTCTCGTATTCAGGCGGAGAGAACTTTAGCGGACCGTATTGACAAACCGGAGGAATGCCTCGCGGCCCTCAGGCGTGCGCTTATACACGCCGGCGTGCTCCAGCACCTGAGCAAAGACCAGACCGGTTTCCTTCTGGACGATCTCCAGAGCGTTGTCGGCAGTGATGGTATACCGATCACGGAAGCCCTCTGCCCAGGAGGCGTGCTTGGCGGTCAGCTCACTGGCACGCAGGTCGGAGCCGGATGCCAGAGCATCGGCCACAGCGGCAAGCTCTTCCTTCAAACGGGCAGGCAGCACGGCCAGACCCATTACCTCAATCAGGCCGATATTCTCTTTCTTGATGTGATGAAGCTCGGCATGGGGATGGTACAGCCCCAAGGGATGCTCCGGCGTGGTCAGATTGTTGCGAAGCACCAGATCCAGCTCAAATTTTCCATCCCGCATACGGGCGATGGGGGTGATGGTATTGTGGGGTGTTCCGTCGGTCTCAGCAAAGATCACAGCTTTTTCATCCGTATAGCCGCGCCAAGCCAGCAAAATCCGGTCTGCCAGATCGATCAGACGCTCCCGATCCTCGCTGCGCAGGCGGATCACCGACATGGGCCACTTGACAATACCGGCCTCCACATCATCAAAGCCGGGGAAGGAGAAGGTGGTCTCTATCGGAGCCCGCTCCATGGCGAAGGTGTAGCAGCCGCCCTGGAAATGGTCATGGGCCAGGATAGAGCCGCCCACAATAGGCAGATCGGCATTGGAGCCCACAAAATAGTGCGGGAATTGGCGGACAAAATCCAGCAGCTTTCCAAAGCAGGCGCGGTCGATCTTCATGGGCACATGCTCGCGGTTAAAGCAGATACAATGCTCATTGTAATACACATAAGGGGAGTACTGCAGGAACCAGGGAGCGCCGTGGATGGAAATAGGGATAACACGATGGTTCTGTCGGGCAGGATGATTGACCCGACCGGCATAGCCCTCATTCTCCATGCACAGCAGACATTTCGGATAGTTGGAAGCAGGCAGATCCCGCGCAGCGGCAATAGCCTTCGGATCTTTTTCCGGCTTGGACAGATTGATGGTGATATCCAGTTCCCCGTACTCCGTAGGAGCCTTCCACTGCATGTCCTTGGCGATCCGATCCCTGCGGATATAGTTGGTGTTTTGGCTGAACTGATAGTACCAGTCGGTAGCCAGTTTGGGACCCTGCTCATAAAGATTTTGAAAACGTTCGATTACTTGAGCGGGACGAGGGGTGAGCCGTCCCATCAGCTCGGTATCGAATAAGTCACGATAGACCACGGAGTTTTCCGTGAGCACACCGCGGGCGTGTGCGTCATCCAAAAGCTCCTCCAGAATGGGAGCAAGCTCCAACTCACCCCAGTCCTGGCAGGGGTCGGTATAGCTGTCCAGTTTCAGGACATCCAGAATGGTATTTACCGCCCAGGTATACTCACTTGCTTCGATCAGACCGGTGCGCAGGGCATAGGTAGCCAGCTTAGAGACTGCATTGTCAATCACTTTGAATCACCTCATTGTGCAGTTTTCAGGTGTTGTAGCCGTTGGGATGGCTCTTGTGCCAATTCCAGGCTGAGGAGACGATGGTTTCCAGACTGTCATATTCCGGCTTCCAGCCCAGAACCGACTTGGCCTTTTCAGAGGAGGCTACCAGCTGAGCAGGGTCGCCTGCGCGGCGGGGGCAGATCTCGGCAGGAATGGGATGACCGGTAACCTTTCGCGCCACATCGATGACCTGCTTGACGGAAAAACCTACGCCGTTGCCCAGATTGAACACGTTGTTCTCGCCGCCGTGGAGCAGATAATCCAGCGCCAGGATATGCGCCTGAGCCAGATCGGTAACGTGGATGTAGTCGCGGATACAGGTTCCGTCCGGGGTGGAATAGTCGTCGCCAAAGATGGAGATCTTTTCCCGTTTGCCGCCGGGCACCTGAAGGATCAGCGGGATCAGGTGGGTTTCCGGATCATGCGCCTCGCCGATGGTCCCAGAGGGATGCGCGCCGCACGCGTTGAAGTAGCGGAGCGCTACATAGCGCAGGCCATGGGCGCGGCTGGTCCAGGACATCATACGCTCCATGGACAGCTTGGTCTCACCATAGCAGTTTGTCGGAACGGTTCGGTCATCCTCCAGAATCGGGACACGCTCCGGCTCTCCGTAGGTGGCGGCGGTGGAGGAGAACACAATCTTATCCACTCCATGCGCGGTCATAGCTTGAAGAAGTACCATGGTGCCGTAGAGGTTGTTGTCGTAGTATTTGAGGGGGTTGGACATCGATTCGCCCACCTGCGAGGAGGCGGCAAAATGAATCACGCCATCGATCTGTTCGGCTTGGAACAGGGTATCCAGCGCGCCGCGGTCTCGGATATCCAGCTGGTAGAAGCGGGCCTTGGGATGGACAGCCTCCCGAAAGCCGGTGAGCAGATTGTCCGCCACCACCACATCGCGGCCTGCTTCGATCAGTTCATATACTGTGTGGGAGCCGATATAACCAGCTCCGCCCAATACTAAAATAGCCATGCTTGTACGCTTCCTTTCTTTTGGTTATCCGATGATTGCGGTGCCGCCCTGAGGACGGATATGGAGGATGTGGCACTTGCCCGGGCCGAGAAGGGCTTCCATGCCATCCTTGAAGGAGGCGAGTCCCTCGTTGGGAACAAAGGCCTGGATCGTGCCGGCGAAGCCGCCGCCGTGAACGCGGATGGCGCCTGTTCCATTCAGCAGCTCGCGGCCCACTGCAAGTACAACGGGGATCGCCTGCTGGCTGGGATCGGAGATGGACCAGGTATTCTGCAGGTGGAGAGAGGAGGACAGCCCGGATTCGTTTACCAGCGCCAGGAAGCGGGAGAAATCTCCTTGAGCCAGCGCATCGGCTTCTTCGACCGCACGACGGTCATCCTCGTAGTAATGCAGGGCGCGCAGCACCGCACGGTCGCCGCACGCTTTGCGCAGAGCGGGCAGAGCGGCACGGAAGTCATTTTCAGGTACATCGCGGAGGAAACGCTGGCCGAAATAGGCAGCCACCGCACCCATTTCACGGGTGATGTCGGCATAGTCGTCCGTGAGGTCGCCGTGACTGGAAGCCGTGTCCACAATGCACAGCGCATGGCCGGAGGACGAAAAATCATAATCCGCTCGCCGGACCACCGGAGAGGCGGGATCCTGGAAGTCGATGGCAACCGCGCCGCCCACAGAGGAACCCATCTGGTCCATCAGGCCGCAGGGCTTGCCAAAATAAACGTTTTCCGCATACTGACCAATTTTAGCGATTTCAACAGGGTCCAGCGCATTGTCACAGCAAAGGTGGTTGAGAATGTTGCCAATCAGAACTTCGTACGCGGCGGAAGAGGACAGACCCGACCCGGACAGGACGTTGGAGGTCACATATGCGTCGAAGCCGCGCAGGGAATAACCAAGCTCCGCCACCTTGGATGCCACACCGCGCACCAGAGCGGCAGAGGTGTTCTTTTCTTCCTCGCGGGGGAGAAGGCTGTCCAACGATACCTCGAGAGCGGGATAGCCCTCCGACTGGACGCGGATCACATTCAGTCCGTTGGGGGCGGCGCAGGCCAGCATATCCAAATCTACGCTGCCGCAAAGCACATGACCATGCTGGTGATCGGTGTGGTTTCCGCCGATCTCAGTGCGGCCCGGACCGCTGAACAGGGCGGCCGCAGCCTCAGGGGAGGGAGAAAATTCCTCGATAAAGCGCTGGACGACATGGACGGCGCGGCTGCGTGCCTTGTCCAGACTCTCTTTGGTGCCGTCCAGTGCGTACAGGGCGGCCAAAGCCTGATCGTGCTGACCATCGGAAAGGGTTTGCAGAAGCTGAGTAGGAGTGTGCATAAGATTGTCACCTCATTCAAAAAATTTTTGCATTTTCAAAGTTATATATTTTGGCACAGGGGATCAACTGGTCATAAATTCCGACAGGTTTTCCTGTGTGACCTCACGATAAGGGAGCCAGACATAGTGCTCATCCTCCAACTCCACGACATCCGCCGGGTCCTCTCCGGCCCAGAGAGCCAGAGAAAGATCCACCATGGCCTGCGCCATGCCATCCGCATCGTTGAGAACGGTGCCGTACAGCTCGCCGGCGGCAATGGATTCCAGTGCAGGCGCGGTAGCGTCCACCCCGACGATCAGGGGCAGAAAATCAGCGCCTGCCGCTTTCAGCGCGTCGATAGCGCCGAGCGCCATATCGTCATTGTTGGAGAAAATGACCTCGATTTGATCGCACAAGCCTTGCTGTATCCAGAGGGATACACGGGCGCTGGCCTGTCCGCGGTTCCAGTTGGCGGTGTCGCTGGCGATCTTCTCCACCTTGACACCCGCATCGGTGAGCGTTTTTACAGAATACTCGGTGCGGAGCAAAGCATCCTGATGTCCTGGTTCTCCTTCCAGCATGGCGTATTGGAGCACCCCGTCGCCATTGCGGTCGAGTTCAGCCTGGTTTTCCTGCCAGGCCTCCAGCACAAGCTCACCCTGAAGAGCGCCGTTGCCTTGCGCGTTGACGCCGACATAGTAGATCTGATCTCCGCGCTGGATATCCTCGTCCACCGGCTGACGGTTGAAGAAGATGAGAGGAACGCCTGCCGCCTGCGCCTTATCGATGACTACGGCTGCCGCCGTTCGGTCCACGATATTGACGCAGAGAACCCCATAGCCACGGGCGAGAAAGCGGTCCACCTGTTCGAGCTGTGTGGTCTGGTTGCTTCGTCCGTCCACGATGGACAGATTGATTTTCAGTCCCGCTTCCGCCTCGGCTTCCTGCGCGGTGCGCTCCAGATTTTGCACCACGGAGGAGATGAAGGTATCGTCCTGCGCGTAAAGAGATACGCCTACGCGCAGGGTGTCAGCGGCTTCCGGCTCTCCGCCGCAGGAGGAGAGCAGCAGGGGAGGAAACAGGGAGATCAGCACCGCCAAGGCGCTAGGAAGTAACCGGGAACAGCAATTTTTGATTGTTCGGTTCATAGATATCCTCCCCTCGAAGGATGAAGAAAGAGAGCGGCGCGGATGTGTGCGCCTCTCCGCGGGCGGCGGATACCGCTTGTTCTATAGCCAGATAACCGGCCGCGTAGTCGCTCCAGGTGGCCACGGCAGCGACCTCGCCCTGCTCCAGATCGCTGATAATTTGGACGGTGCTCCCCACGCCATACAGGGGAACAGAGAGCTGCAGCAATTCCTTTCCCTCCGCGGCACACAGGGTTGCGGAGGGATCGAAGGTCATCACCCATTGGCTGCCGGTTTCGGTCAGCAAACCGTCCAACTCAGCGGCCAGATTTTCGATAGAACAAGTGCGGACCGCGACAGGGACATCCGCGGCAAGCAGGGCCGATTGGGCGGCTTCCAGCCGCGCGGTAATGCTGTGGTTGATGCCGCCGCCGGTATCGAGAAGCAAAACAGGGCCGGCGGTCCAGTCCTCAAGAAGGGCCTGCGCCAAATTTTCGCCCAGCAGGGCGGGATCGGGAGCGACGATCCCAGCAGCGGCTTTGAGCGGAGACTCCATGGAAACAATGGGGCAGGAGGGCGGGCTTGCCGTCAGAGCGACATCCAGTGCGGCGGGATCGGCAGGGACAATCACTGCCGCGTCGGCACCGCCTTCCATCTCGCGCTGGAGCAGGCTCTCCTGCTCCCTGGCATCGTTTGGCGCAGACAGGGTGAGGAAACGCAGTTCCGCACCAAGCTCATCCGCCGCCTGCTCCATACCCAAACGGGTATTGGTCCAGAGAGAACTGTCCGTATCCCGAATCAGAATAGAAACGGATAAGATCTGCGGCTCGCTTTGCTGCTGGGCCAGCTGGGGAAGGACCAGAGAAAGAATGACCGAGGCGCCCAACAAAACCAGAATAGTCAGCTGGATAAGATCATTTTTTCGTCTTTTCATGGAGGGCCCTCCTGTTGATAGCGGCCCGCCTCATCCTGATTCAGGGCGGGGATACGGATGCGCACCAGGGTGCCTTCGTCCGGCTCGCTGAGGATGGTCAGCCCATACTGGGGGCCGAAGGTGAGACGGATCCGCTGGTGAACATTGCGTACACCGATGCCGGAGCCGCTGGTGCGCACATCCGGACGGTTTTCATCCAGAAGGGAGGCTGCGACCTCGGGCCGCATCCCCAAACCGTTGTCCGCCACGTCGATGATCAAATCATCCCCCTGCCGGTAAGCGGTAACCGAGATCAGGCCGTCATCCTCGGCAGAGGCCATGCCGTGATAAATGGCGTTTTCCAAAATAGGCTGTACGATGAGCTTGAGCGTATACAGCCCTTCGGTGCCGGGCTGGGCAGTGATTTTGGTTTCAAACCTGTTTTTATAGCGAATCTGCTGGATGGTCATGTAGTGTCGTGCGTGCTCCAGTTCATCAGCCAGAGGGATCATGCTGTTGCCTCTGCTGAGCGCAATGCGGAACAGACGCGCCAGAGAAGTGACCATTTGAATGGCCTCCTCCTGCCGGCCGGATTCTGTCATCCAGATGACCGAGTCCAATGTGTTGTAAAGAAAATGCGGATTGATTTGAGACTGGAGCACCTCCAGTTCGCTGCGGCGTTTTTGGCCCTCCTGCTCGATGATGTCCTCCATCAGATGGCGCATGGTGGACACCATGGAGCGCACGGTATGGCTCAGCCGCTGGATCTCATAGCAGCCTGCCTCATCAATCTCCACATTTTCTCGCCCGCTTTCCAGTTCCTTGATGGATTGCTCCAGACGCCGAATGGGATCGGAGATATAGGCGGAGATGCGGAAGTTGAGAAAAGCCATCAAAAAGATGAAAAAGAGGAGCAGAGAGAGGCCGAACAGAAACAGTCCGGGAAGATCAGAATCCTGGGTGGGGACCACGCCAACCAGCTTCCAGCCGGTGTATCCAACCGTTTTGACGGTGACCTGGCGTTGCTGCCCCTGAAATGTTTCCAAATGGCTTCCATCCGGATAGGAAGCCGCCACCAGATTGTTTTCCTCCAAAAGCCCTGCATAAATCAGCTGCTGTCTTGGGTGGTAGATAAATTCCCCGTCTCCGTCAATGACATACAGATAACCGCCGCTCGCCAGATCAACGTCCTGACAGACCTGCTCGATGCCGACAAAGCTCATATCCACCAGAAGCACGCCGTTCTCCGTGCTGCCGTCACGGGTGAGCTGTACATGCCGACTGAGTGAAACAACCCAGCGGTAGGGGGTGTCGGGATCGTTGAACAGATTCTGAACATGAGGCGTGGAGAAATGAAGGTTTTCCATATTCCCCATAGCGGCCTGAAACCAGGCGCTTTCCTCCGGGCGACTGTCCCCCTTAAGCGAGGACAGGGGGACGGAAGCGACCAGATCTCCGTGGCTGTCAAAGGCGGCGATCGAGACCAGATCATCACGGTTTTCTTCATAGAGAAGGTTCATGGCGCTCGTAAGGTTTCCCCCGGACAGGTCGGTGTTTTTGATAACGCTGTAGTATACCGCATCGGAGATGCGCATCATCCGGCGCAAATAGCTGTCCAGATTCAGGTTAACCTGCGCCAGCACGCGTTGGCTGTTTTCCGCAGCCATCTGCTGGCTGGTAGAACTGAACCGCCATATCAGGCTGAGGCCCATGAGCAGAATACCGGCCACTGCCACTGCGGTAAAGGAGAGGGAGAGGACCATCTGAATGCTCATTTTGCGATAGCCTGCGGACACGCGCTTGGTAAAGGTGCGGAAGATGGACATGCGCTCTCTCCTTTCCGGGGAAATGGCCCTGTGGCTACAGGGCGGATGCCGATCGGCCCGCAGACTCAGTGTCCCTGACCCGTCCGGAATTTGGAGGGGGAGATGCCGAAGTGGCGCTTAAAGACATAACTGAAGTAGTTGGGGTCGGCGTATCCTGTTTGCTCTGCGATACGGTAGGTCTTTTCATCGGTGTTTTGCAAAAGCTGCGCGGCGCGTTCCATACGCACCTGCGTAACGTAGGCGATGAAACTCATGCCCACCTCCCGTTTGAACAGTGTGGAGAAATAAGTGGGGGAAAGATGAAGGTAGGAGCACAGAGACTCCACACTCAGCTGGGCGTCGGTATAATGATCGGCGATAAAAGCCTTTGCGCGCTCGATCAGCTGCCCAGTGGAGTTCAACCGCTGGCGCCCCAGCAAGTCGTGGAGCTTGAGGCAATGCGCCTCAAGCCACTGGCAAAGCTCGTCCAAACTGGAAAAATCTGAAATCGGCACGGCGCCGGTAAAGTTCGATCCAAAGACATCTTCCACCGCAACCCCGCCGGCGCGGGCCAGCCGCACCAGACAGGCAATCAACTCCAGCAGAAACAGGTCACAGCGAGACGAGGACAGCCCAGCCTGACGGAGCCGTTCCGTCAGCGTGCGGATGACCTGCTCCACCTGTTCCGGCGTCCCCAGCTTGATCGCGCTGGATAGGACGCGCTGATCCTCTTCCTCAAAAGAGAGCGCAGCGGAGGACTGCGGCTCCAGATCGCCGATATAGATGATCCGGCTGCCGCCGCTCAGCACGCGGTAGTCCAAGGCGGAGCGCGCCCCTTCCGCGCTGCAATGCAGATCTTCCAATCTGCAGCAGAGCCGGCCCACGCCAACTGTCAGAGAAAGCCCCAAATAGCTTTGGGACAGAAGGGAAAGCCGGTCCAGTTCTTTTAAGAGGGGATACAGACTTTGTTCATCCTTCAACTGGATCAGCAGTGCCACAATATCCCCGTAGAGTACCGCGCGAACCGAACAGCCTTTCAGACAGAAATGCTCTTCCAAAAATGCACGTACAGACAGAAGCAGCAGTTCGTCGCGCGCAGCCTCCTCATCCAGAGAGCCGCCCGCGAATGCCAGCGCCACTGTCCACGGCCCAGGGCCGAATGTGATTTCGTATCGGGCCGCGCGCGCGGCGATTTGGTCGGAGGGGAAGTTCCCGTCCAACAGCCGCGTGTAGAACAGCTCACGCAGAACAGGAAGGCTTTCATCATACCGGCGGCGAAGCGTTTCCATGTCGCGGCGTTCCAAGCGCTGCTGGTCAAGCTGATCCCGCAGCTTGTTCAGCACCGCGGTCAGCTCAGGCGCGTTGATCGGCTTGAGGATATACTCGGACACACCCATGCTCACCGCCTGACGGGCATATTCAAAGTCGTCAAAGCCGGAAAAGACCACCAGCTTTGCCGCAGGGAGGGACTGTTTCAGCCGGCGACACAGCTCCAGACCGTCCATAAATGGCATTTTAATGTCGGTGAGCACCACATCTGGATGGAGCTGTTCGGCAAGCTCGAGGGCGACCTCACCGTTTTCCGCTTCGCCCACCAGCAGAAAACCCAGGCTGGCCCAGTCAATTTTTCGGCTGATGCCGGCCCGGATTTCCTCTTCATCGTCGGCCAGCAGAACGCGATAGGGGTCCATGATATCCCTCCTTACAGGTATGAACAGTATAGCATAATTCAGGTAATTTGCAAATGGAAATGGCGTCCGCCCGCAGTCTGACGGACAGACGCCATACCGAAATCGTCACAGACGGATGGATTACTTTTTCACGAGATACTTGCGCATATCCAGAGCGCAGGCGAACAGGATGATGCCGCCCTTGACCAGATAGATCAGGTCCTGAGGCACGCTGGCCATGTTCAGACCTACGAAGATCAGACGCAGAAGCAGTACGCCGATGATGATGCCGCGGATCTTACCGATGCCGCCGACGAACGAGACGCCGCCGATAACGCAGGCCGCGATCGCGTCAAGCTCATAGTTGAAGCCGGTGTTCGCGGTGTTGGAGCCAATACGGGCGCCTTCTACGAAACCGGTCCAGCCATACATCGCGCCGGCAAGGGCAAAGACCAGAATGGTCGTGGCAAACACGTTGACGCCGGATACACGGGCGGCCTCTTCGTTGGAGCCGAGAGCAAACATATTCTTGCCGAAGGTGGTCTTGTTCCAGATAAACCACATCAGGGCAGTCAGCGCGATGGCGAACCACACATAGTTCGGGATAGGCGTGCTGGTTCCGTTGCCGGTGGGCACGCTGATGATGGAGCCCTTGATGAAATCCGTGTAGCTGGCATCCAGGCTGGAGATCGCCATACCGCCGTTATTGCCCATCTGGACATAGAGCAGCAGGCAGCTGTACAGAATCAGCTGGGTGCCCAAAGTGACGATAAAGGGATGCAGTTTGAATTTTGCGACAAAGAAACCATTGAACGCACCGATGGCCGCGCCCAAAAGAACGGCAATCAGAATGACCAGCGCAACAGGCAGTGTACCGAGTTCAGGCCACATTTTGCTGGAGCTGCCGACTACCTGAAGCAGGGAGGCGGAGATACAGGCGGTCAGGCCGACGGCACGGCCGGCGGACAGGTCGGTACCGGTGAGCACGATGCATCCGGCGATGCCGAGCGCAGCGGGCAGATAAGCAGCTGTCTGGGACAGAATGTTTACAAGGGAAGCGGGACGCAGGAAATTGGGATTGACAAACTGGATGACGATCACCGCAATGATCATCAGGATGTACAGTGCATTGTCCAGCAGGAGATTGCCCACCTGCTTGGCGGAAAGATGGTTGGCCTTTGTGGCCTGGGCTTTGGCTTCATTGCTCATGGGGCGATTCCTCCTCCTTTATACATACTTGGCAGCCAGAGTGAGGATCTCCTCCTGGCTGGTATTTTGAGCGTCTACTTCGCCGGCCACTTGGCCGCCGGACATGACAATGATCCGGTCGCACACGCCCAGCAGTTCGGGCATCTCCGAAGAGACCATGATGACACCCTTACCTTCGTTGGCAAGGTCGATGATCAACTGATAGATTTCGTATTTGGCGCCGACGTCGATACCGCGGGTGGGCTCGTCCAGCAGAAGCACTTCCGGCTTGGTGAGCAGCCAGCGGCCGATGATAACCTTCTGCTGATTGCCGCCGGACAGGGAACGGATCTGCGTCTTTTGGCTGGGAGTCTTGATGTGCATGGCCTTGATGGCCCACTCGGTCTGCTCGGACATTTTTTTATCGCTGAGGCAGATGCCGCCCATCAGATAATCCTTCAGGCTGGAGATCACCGTGTTCTCGCGAATGTCGCGGATACCGAAAATACCGGTGGCACGGCGCTCTTCGGTGAGCAGCGCGAACCCGTTTTTGATCGACTCACGCGGGGTGCGGTTGCGGATCTGCCTGCCATGCAGTGTGATGGTACCGCCTTCGCGCGTCATCGCGCCGAACAGATTTTCCAGAACCTCGGTACGACCGGAGCCGTCCAGTCCTGCAATGCCCAGCACCTCGCCCTTACGCAGTTGGAAGGATGCGTCCTTGAGGCGGGTATATTTACCCGAAATGTGCGATACGTCCAAAATAACCTCGCCGGGCGTATTGGTCTTTGGCGGGAAGCGGTTGGTCAGCTCGCGGCCGACCATCAGACGAATGATTTCATCCATGGTCAGCTCCTGGGCCGGCCGGGTAGCGACCCAAGTACCGTCACGCATGATGGTGATATCATCG
>DXDO01000026.1 GCA_019115425.1 Candidatus Agathobaculum merdigallinarum
GGGATTGAAAGTGCGGAAAGGGGATGCTGTCCCCGTAGGGGCGCGCAGTGCGCGCCCATTCACCCATCCTCAAATAAAGGAGGACGTTACACCTATGTCTACACGAATCGACCGCATTTCGGAAGAAGTGATGAAGGCGCTGGCCGAGGCGATGCGCTCGGTCAAGGACCCGCGCGTGCAGAACGGGCTGGTCTCGGTCGTGCACTGCGAGGTCACAAACGACCTGCGCTACGCCAAGTGCTATATTTCCGTGCTCGGCAGCGAGCAGCAGGCGAAAGAGGTCATGAAGGGCCTCAAATCCGCTGCGGGCTGGCTGCGGCGCGAGGTCGGCCACAAGGTGCAGCTGCGCTATGCGCCCGAGCTGGTGTTCGAGCTGGATAACTCGATCACCCACGGCGCGCATATTTCGGAAATGCTGCACGAACTGAAAAACGAAGGCAAGCTCGGAGGGGAGGACGGCGAATGACCGTTGACGTTGCGGGCGCCGCTGCGGCGCTGCAGGCCGCGGACGATATCCTGATCCTGACCCACCGCCGTCCGGACGGCGACACCACGGGCTGCGCGGGTGCGCTGTGCCGCGCCCTGCGGCAGATCGGCAAAACTGCCTATATCCTCCAAAATCCGGAGATCACAAAGCGCTACGCGCCGCTGATCGTACCTTGTTATCCGCCGGAGGGCTTTGTGCCCAGCTATGTCGTTTCGACCGACATCGCGGAGGAAAAGCTGTTTCCGGACACGGCGGAGCAGTACAAGGGCAGGGTCGATCTTGCGATCGACCATCACCGCTCCAACTCAGGCTTTGGACGCAAAAACCTGATCCGGCCGGATGCGGGCGGCTGCGCCGAGGTGCTGTATGACGTCATTGACGCGCTGGGCGCGAAGTTCACCGCCGATATCGCGGAGTGCATCTATATCGGCGTTTCGACCGATACAGGGTGCTTTAAGTTTTCCAACACGACCGCGCACAGCCACGCAGTCGCGGCGGCCTGCCTGACCGCAGGCATTGACGGGGGTGAGATCAACCGCGCCCTGTTCGAGACCAAGACCATGCCGCGCTTCCAGATGGAGCGCATCGTGTTCGACACGATGGAGTTCTATGAAAACGGCGCGATCGCGGTCGCGCTGCTGTGGCGCGCGGATATCGACCGCACGGGCGCGGATATGGACGATCTGGACTCGATTGCGTCGCTCACGCGGCAGATCGAGGGCGTGCAGATCGGCATCACGCTGACCGAAAACAAGGACAAAACGGTCAAGGTTTCGGTGCGCACGACCAAGGAGATGGACGCGGCCGCGATCTGCAAAAAATGCGGCGGCGGCGGACACATCCGCGCAGCCGGCGCGAGCTTTGACTGCGGCATGGAGGAGGCCAAAGCTGCCATCCTGAACGCGGCAAAGGAGCAGTACCATGCAGTCGGCTGAGCTGAACGGCATTCTGCTGATGGACAAGCCGCAGGGCTTTACCTCGCATGACGTGGTCGCCAAGCTGCGCGGCATCCTGCACACGAGAAAAATCGGACACGGCGGCACGCTCGACCCGCTGGCGACCGGCGTGCTGCCGGTGTTCGTCGGCGGCGCGACCAAGGCGGCGGATTTCGCCGCCGCGCAGGACAAGGAATACGTCGCGGGCTTCACGCTGGGCTACAATACGGACACGCAGGACGCGACCGGCGAGACCTTGCAGACGAGCGGGAAACGCGCCGCGCGGGAAGCGGTCGAGCGGGCGCTCGCGCAGTTCCGCGGCCCGCAGCGGCAGGTGCCGCCGATGTACTCGGCGGTCAAGGTGAACGGGCAAAAGCTGTACGACCTTGCACGCAAGGGCAAGGAGGTCGAGCGTCCGGCGCGCGATATCATTGTGCACGAGGCCACGCTCCTGGACTTTGACGAGGCCGCGCAGCAGGGCACGCTTCGGCTGGCGGTCAGCAAGGGTACTTATGTGCGCACGATCGTAAACGATCTGGGCGAGGCGCTCGGCACGCTCGCGGTCATGCACAGCCTCACGCGCACCCGTTCGGGCGCGTATGCGCTCGACCAGTGCCGCAGCTTTGACGAGGTCGAGCGGGCGATGCAGGACGGCACGATGCCGCAGCTTCTGCTGCCGACCGACAGCCTGTTTTTGAAGCATCCCGCGGTGCAGCTGACCGGCGAGGGCGCCGAGCGCATTGCGCGCGGCGCGGTCGTATTTCCGCGGCAGGCGCACGGGCTGCCCGAACAGGCGGGCACGCTGTGTCGCGTGTATCACGAGGGACGGTTCCTGATGCTCGGCCAGGTGCGCACGCTGAACAAAGGCGGGCTGGGCCTGTTCGTCTATAAAAATTTTCATTGAGCGATTTTCTATTTTAATCCAGATCAGGGGGCGAACCCTATGCAACAATACCAAAAACCCCGTGCGATTGCACTCGGCTACTTTGACGGCGTACATCTGGGGCATCAGGCGCTGATGGCGCGCGCGATCGAGCGCGCCCGCCAGATCGGCGGCATTAGTGCAGTATGTACGTTTGACGTGCATCCGGATTCGGTCGTGCTGGGGCGGCAGGTGCCGCTGCTCACAGCGGATGCCTACCGCCGCGAGGAGATCAAAAAGCTCGGCAAGGTGGACGAGGTGATTTTTGTCCATTTTGATGAGCGGATGCAGCACATGGACTGGCGCGATTTTATCCACAAGATGCTGATCGGCCAGTTCGGCGCGCAATGGATCATTTCCGGCCGCAACAACCGCTTCGGCTATAAGGGCAGGGGCAATGCCGAGGGGATGGCCGAGGAGTGCCGCAAAGCGGGCGTCGGCTATGATTGCATTGACGATGTGAAAATGGACGGTATCGTTGTGTCGTCCACCTATATTCGGCAGATGATTTCGCAGGGCGATATGGAAGGCGCGGCACGCTTCCTCGGCCATCCGTACACGGTGACCGGCGTGGTTGAGCATGGGCGCAAGGTGGGAACAAGCGTGCTCAAAGTGCCCACAGTCAACCTTGCTCTGCCGCCCGAAATGGCCCTCCCGCCCTATGGCGTGTACGCGACCAAGGTGCTCATAGGCGATAAGAGCTATATCGCGGCGACCAATATCGGCGTGAAGCCCACATTTGTGGACAGCGGCGCGCCAACCATCGAGCCGCATCTGCTCGATTTCGCGGGCGACCTGTACGGCAAGATGATCCATGTCGAACTGTATAAATTTCTGCGTCCGGAAAGGCAGTTTGAATCGGCCGAAGCGCTGCGCGCGGCGATCGACGAAAACGTAAAACAGACGCGTGATTATTTTGCAAAATAGAGAACGGGCGCGTTGCAGAAATGAAACCTGCAGCGCGCTCTTTTATGCGCCGGCAAAAGGAGCATGTGGCCGATAGGTTGTGGAAAAATAAGAGTTTGTTAAAGGAAAAAGGCATAGCAAAGCAGACGCTGGAGTAAATTCCAGCATCAAATGTGGAATGATTCTGTTGT
>DXDO01000027.1 GCA_019115425.1 Candidatus Agathobaculum merdigallinarum
CGAACGGGCGGTGCCCGCGATCATGCTCATCGCAGCTTCGAGGGAAGCAGCGTTCAGGTCGGGCATCTTGGTCTCCGCGATCTTCTGGCAGTCCGCCTTGGAGAGCTTGGCGACCTTGGTCTTGTTCGGAACAGCCGAGCCGGACTCAATGCCGCAGGCCTTCTTGATCAGGACCGGCGCCGGAGGCGTCTTGGTGACAAAGCTGAACGAACGGTCCGCATAGACCGTGATGATAACCGGGATGATCATGCCGGCATCGTTCTTGGTGCGCTCGTTGAATTCCTTGGTGAAGGCCATGATGTTCACGCCATGCTGGCCGAGAGCCGGACCTACCGGGGGAGCCGGGGTCGCCTTGCCCGCGGGAATCTGGAGCTTGATATAACCTACTACTTTCTGTGCCATGTTGAAAGGTTCCTCCTTCAAAAAATGTGGTGGCTGGCGAGTATGCGTTCATACTCTCCCACTTCTGTATAGGGTGCTTCAAAAGCGCCCTATATACGTCCGGCCTGCAGCCGGACGATACCCGAATGACACCGCCCACGGCGGCTGGGTCGGGGAATCACAAAATCGGGCAGAGCTCGATTTTGCGATGCAGTTCACAGAACTGCGGTTTTGATGCCGCCTGACGGCGGAACATATTTCAGTTTGCGGGTCGCATCCGCGGGAAAAACTTTTTTACTCGTCGAGCGTTTCGACCTGGTCGAGCTCAAGCTCGACAGGGGTCTCGCGGCCGAACATGGAAACCGTTACGTTTACCTTGTTCTTCTCCGGCTCGACCGACGATACAACGCCGATAAAGCCTGCCAGCGGGCCGTCGATGACGCGCACGCTGTCGCCGGCGGCGTAGTTTACCTCGATCTCGCGCTTTTCCACACCCATCGCGAGGATCTCTTCCTCGGTCAGCGGGATGGGCTTGGAGCCGCCGGACTTGTCCTGCCCGACAAAGCCGGTGCAGCCGCGGGTGTTGCGGACCAGATACCAGGTTTCGTCGGTCATGACCATCTTGACGAGCACGTAGCCGGGGAAAATCTTGCGCTCTACCTCGCGGCTTTTGCCGTCCTTCACCTCGACGACGGTTTCAGTCGGGATGTTGACGGCGGGGATCAGGTCATGCAGCTTGCGGTTTTCGACCGCCTTTTCGATCGAAGAGGCTACCTTGTTCTCGTAGCCTGAGTATGTGTGTACCACATACCATTTTGCAGCGTCTGACATTATTGCCTCCTTTTAGGCGGCGAAAAACGAAAGCAGCGTCTGGATGCCGAGACCGAACACGATATCGAGAATCCAGATGAAAATACCGACGACAATCACGCACGCGATAACGACCAGCGTGTTGTTCACCGTCTGCTGGCGGGTGGGCCAGACGATCTTGCGGCACTCGCTTTTCAGTTCACGGAACCACTTGCCAATACGCGCAAAGAACCCGGGCTTCTTCGCCTTGGTTTCTTCAGCCATGCAGCTACTTCCTTTCTCTTACTTCGTCTCGCGGTGCAGCGTGTGCTTGCGGCAGAAACGGCAGTACTTGTTCATTTCCAGACGGTCGGGGTTGTTCTTCTTGTTCTTGCTTGTGTCATAGTTTCTTTGCTTGCACTCGGTGCAGGCCAGCGTGATCTTAACGCGCATAAATAACGGCACCTCCTTTTAATATTCCGTCCCATCCCGCGCCCCTTTGGCGCAGGCGAGGGACTATTTGCCTCCCTCTGTCAGCGTTCCGGCGCCATTTCCCGTGACACACAAAAAATGGGCGCAAAAAAAGAACCTGCATAGGTTCTTTTAGTATAGCACCGCGGTGGGCGGCGGTCAAGGCTTTTTTGCGCATATGTGCTGGTTTTTTTTGCATTTTTGTGTTATACTTAGCTTAACCACAATATATAGGAGCTCACATATGCGTATTTTGGGTATTGATTACGGGGACGCGCGCACCGGCCTTTCGGTTTCCGACCCCTCCGGCTTTCTGGCCGGCTCGCCGAGCGTCATCCACGAATGGAATTACGACAAGCTGACGGACAAGCTGGTCTCGTTCATCGAAGAAAACAAAATCGAAGAGATCGTACTCGGCTGGCCGAAAAATATGGACGGCACGGTTGGCGAACGCGCCAAAAAGTGCGAGGCGCTGGCCAAAACACTTGAGGAGCGCACGGGGCTTGCGGTCGTTTTGTGGGACGAGCGCCGCACGACGGTCGCCGCGCATGATATTTTGCATCAGGCAGGCAAAAAAAGCAAACAGCACCGCAAAAATGTGGACGCGGTCGCCGCCACGCTGATTTTGCAGGGCTATCTGGATTTCAAACGCAGCCGGCGGTGACCGCAGGCGCATTTACAAAAAATTTGTTTGTTTCCCCGCCTATCTGTGATATAATACATCTGTTATGAACAAATGGGGCGCTTCCCGCCCCATCGAAAGGCTGATTGATTGAATGGCAAACTTTCTGACCAAGATTTTCGGCTCGCACTCGTCGCATGAGCTGAAAAAAATCTACCCCATTGCAGATAAGGTGGACGCGCTCGAGGAGCAGTACAAAAAGCTGTCCGACGCCGAGCTGCGCGCCAAGACAGATGAATTCAGGACCCGCTACCAGAACGGCGAATCGCTCGACGATCTGCTGCCCGAGGCCTTCGCCACCTGCCGTGAGGCGGCATGGCGCGTGCTGGGCATGCGGCATTACCGCGTGCAGGTCATCGGCGGCATCGTGCTGCATCAGGGCCGCATCGCGGAGATGAAGACCGGCGAAGGCAAAACGCTGGTCGCGACCCTGCCCGCTTACCTGAACGCCATCGCGGGAAAAGGCGTTCACATTGTCACCGTCAACGACTACCTTGCCAAGCGCGACAGCGAGTGGATGGGCAAGGTGTACCGCTTCCTCGGCCTGACCGTCGGCCTTGTCATCCACGAGGTCGAGCCTGCCAAGCGCAAGGCCATGTATGAAGCGGACATCACCTACGGCACGAACAACGAGTTCGGCTTCGACTATCTGCGCGACAACATGGCGATCTACAAGCAGGCCATGGTGCAGCGCGGTCACGCGTTCGCCATCGTGGACGAGGTCGACTCCATTTTGATCGACGAGGCGCGCACGCCGCTGATCATCTCGGGACAGGGTGAAAAGTCCTCCCAGCTGTATGAGATGGCCGACCGCTTTGCCGCGAGCCTCAAGTGCCTGCGCGTCAAGGAGGTTGACGCCAAGGAGGAGCAGGACGACATCGACGCGGATTATATCGTGGACGAAAAGGCCCGCACCGCAACATTGACCCCCAAGGGCACCGCACGCGCGGAGAGCTATTTCCGCATCGAGAATCTTTCCGATCCGGAGAATACCACCCTCCAGCACCATATCAATCAGGCGATCAAGGCGCGCGGCGTGATGCAGCGTGACGTGGACTATGTCGTGCGCGACGGCCAGATCGTCATCGTCGATGAGTTCACCGGCCGCCTGATGTTCGGCCGCCGCTATAACGAGGGCCTGCATCAGGCCATCGAGGCCAAGGAAGGCGTCAAGGTGCAGCACGAGAGCAAGACCCTTGCCACCATCACCTTCCAGAACTACTTCCGCCTGTACGGCAAGCTGTCCGGCATGACCGGCACCGCGCTGACCGAGGAGGAGGAGTTCCGCCACATCTACAAGCTGGACGTGATCGAGATCCCGACCAACAAGCCGGTCGCCCGTAAGGACAATCCGGACGCGGTCTACAAAAACGAGCGCGGCAAGATCAAGGCGACCATCGCCCGCATCGAAGCCTGCCACGCCAAGGGGCAGCCGATCCTGGTCGGCACGGTGTCGATCGAAAAGTCCGAGGAGCTTTCCAAGATCCTCAAGGCCAAGGGCATCAAACACACCGTCCTGAACGCCAAGTACCACGAGAAGGAAGCCGATATCGTCGCACAGGCGGGTAAGTCGGGCGCGGTCACGATCGCGACCAACATGGCCGGCCGTGGTACCGACATCATGCTCGGCGGCAACGCCGAGACCATGGCGCTCGAGGAGCTGAAAAAGGGAGACTACACGCCCGAGCTGATTTACGAAGCCAACGGCCACGCGGACACCGAGGACCCCGAGGTGCTCGCGATCCGCGCAAAATTCGACGAACTGTATAAAAAGTATAAGCAGGAGACCGACGCGGACGCGGAAAAGGTGCGCGCGGCGGGCGGCCTGTATATCTTAGGCACCGAGCGGCATGAATCCCGCCGTATCGACAACCAGCTGCGCGGACGCGCCGGCCGTCAGGGCGACCCTGGCGAATCCAGCTTCTATATCTCGCTCGAGGACGACCTGATGCGTCTGTTCGGTTCGGAAAAGATCCAGAACATGATGAACACGCTCGGCATTGACGAGGACGAGCCGATCGACCAGAAGATCCTGTCCGGCGCGATCGAGAACGCGCAGAAAAAGATCGAATCCCGCAACTTCGCCACCCGTAAGCACGTGCTCGAGTACGACGACGTGCTCAATACCCAGCGCCAGACCATCTACGCGCAGCGCCTGCAGGTGCTTGAGGGCAAGGATGTGAAGGATAACATCCTGAACATGGTCGACGACACGATTGCCCGCGCGGTCCACGCCGCCATCGGCGAGCATAACGTCATTTCTCCGGAAATGGTCGAGCAGGCGCGCCGCCCGTTTATCGGCCTGTTCCTGCGTCCCGAGGACTGCACCTTCACGCCCGAGGAATGCGACGACCTGACCGCCGCCAAGCTCACGGACGTGCTCACAGAGCAGGCGCACAAGGTATATGAAGCCAAAGAGCAGGCGATCGGCGCGCCGATCATGCGCGAGCTTGAGCGCGTGGTGCTGCTCAAAAACGTCGATACCAAGTGGATGGACCACATCGACGCGATGACCGAGCTGAGAAACGGCATCGGCCTGCGCGCCTACGGCCAGCACGACCCGGTGGTCGAGTACAAGCGCGAAGGCTTCGACATGTTCGACGCCATGATCGACGCCATCCGCGAGGATACCATGCGCATGATTTTCCTTGCGCAGGTGCGCACTCGCGAGGAGCCCAAGCGCGAGCAGGTCGCCAAGGAGACCGCGGCTGCGGGCGCGTCCGACGGCACCTCCAAGCCCGCGCCCAAGCGTGTGGGCAAAAAGGTCGGCCCGAACGATCCGTGTCCGTGCGGCAGCGGCAAGAAGTACAAGAAATGCTGCTACCTCAAGGCCGATAACCCGTATAAATAAGGGATAAGAAAAGCGGAAACCATTTTGGTTTCCGCTGTGAGGCCGTCGCAAAACTGAGTTTTGCGACGGCCTCTCGATCGGAACCACGCTTCCGATCGAATTTTACGCAAAAAAGTTCCATTAATAGAAACTTTTTTGCTCTCAAAGTATAAAAAGTCAGGCACATGTCCTGACTTTTTATGAATTTTACGGTCTGCCGCAAAATTCTGTTTGATGCGCGCTGCGGCGCGAAGATTTTTCGGCAGGAAAAGGGCCTGTTGCAAAATAAAAGTGCAATAGCAATTTGCACAAAAAAACGGGCCCAATAAGACAAATCGCCCCTCAAAAGAAGCTGTTTTGACTTCCTTTGAGGGGCGTATTTTGTACATTATTTTTGGGACAAGCTATTTTGCAACAGGCCCTTTGCACGCTCGAAACAAGCCCGACTTAACGCATAATCAGATACGCCGTATATACCACATACGTCAGCGCCATGACCGCGCCCGGCGCGCGTCCCAGCCGGCCCTTGCGCGCGGGCAGGTAGAACACGATCGTGATGCCGATCAGCACCAGGCAGTCGATGATCGAGGTGGACTGCACTGGGATGGGCGTGATCACGGAGGACAGGCCGAGGATCAGCAGGATGTTGAAAATGTTCGAACCGATGACGTTGCCCATGGCGATCTCGTTCTGCCCCTTTTTCGCCGCTACCAGCGAGGTGACCAGCTCGGGAAGGCTGGTGCCGATGGCGACGATGGTCAGACCGATCAGCGTTTCGGACAGGCCGAACATGCGCGCGATGCCGGTCGCGCCGTTGACCGCAAGCTGGCCGCCGATGATGATGCACGCGAGACCGAGCACGATGTTCACACCGATCATCAGCGGCGGCATCGTGACCTCATCGGTCTCCGCTTCCAGCGTATTGCGCCCCTTGAGCGCCGCGCGGATCTGAAGGAACAGCGTCAACGCAAACACTGCCAGCAGGATAGCGCCCTCCAGACGCGAAATCGTCAGGTCAGGCGCGATCATCGCGCACAGGATGACCGCTGCGAGCAGCGAAAGCGGCCAGTCTCGGCGCAGCAGCGTGCGGTCCATCACCAGCGGACACACCACTGCGGACAGGCCCGCAACCACCAGCAGGTTGAAAATATTGGAACCCACCACGTTGCCGACCGCGATCTCGTTCGCGCCCTGCAAGGCGGCCGTCAGGCTGACCGCCAGCTCGGGCGCAGACGTGCCGAAGGCCACGATGGTCAGACCGACCAGCAGCGGCGAAACACCCAGCCGCCGTGCCAGCGCGGATGCGCCCGCGACGAATTTGTCCGCGCCCCACACGAGTAGCGCGAAGCCCACAACGAGCATGATGAATGAAAGCATGTAAAAACTCCCCTGTTTTTTTGAGCAGCCCGCTCACGCACAAAAAAAGAGACTCCTATTGCACTATGAGCAATAAAAGTCTCGCTGCTTACGGTACGGCACGGGCCGGAAAGCGTTTCCGGCCGGAAATGACGGCGCCGACCACGCCGAACGGCGTGAGCTACTCCCTTTTGTAACAATAAAGTATAAAGGATTTGCAGGGGTTAGTCAATGGAAATTTAGAAAAAACTTTACAAGCCGCGTACAAAACGGTATACTATAAAATACGGAAAATTTGATGAAGGAGCATTTTTATGCTGCAATTCGAGGAATACAAGATTAAGCTGAACAACTTAAAGCCCGAGCTGGACGATCTGTACCAGTCGCTCGGTCTGGAACGGGCAAAGCGCGAGGTGGAGGAACTGGAGATCAAGTCCTCCCAGCCCGGCTTCTGGGATAATCCGGAGGAAAGCCAGAAGATCGTTTCCCGCATGGGCGCGCTCAAGGGCAAGATCGAAGCCTATGACCAGCTGCACAACCTGTGCGACGATCTGCTGACCATCTGCGAGATGGCGATCGAGGAAAACGACGAATCCATGCTTGAGGAGCTGGAAAGCGGCTACAAGGAGCTGGAAGAGGGCGTGGCCGAGCAGAAGCTGTCCACGCTGCTGACCGGCGAGTACGACAAAAACAACGCGCTCGTCTCCTTCCACGCGGGCGCGGGCGGCACCGAGGCGCAGGACTGGTGCGAGATGCTGTACCGCATGTACACCCGCTGGGCTGAGCGCCATGGCTACACCTACAAGATCATGGACTATCAGGACGGCGAAGAAGCCGGCCTCAAGTCCGCAGATATCATCATCGAGGGCGAAAACGCCTACGGCTTCCTCAAGGGCGAATCCGGCGTACACCGTCTGGTGCGCATCTCGCCGTTTGACTCTTCGGGCCGCCGCCATACCTCGTTCTCCGCGGTCGAGGTGATTCCCGATATCCCGGACGACTCGGCCGACTTCGAGATCAAGCCCGAGGACTATGAGATGCAGGTGTTCCGCTCGTCCGGCGCGGGCGGCCAGCACATCAACAAGACCTCGTCCGCCGTGCGCCTGATCCATAAGGCGACCGGCATCGTGGTCTCCTGCCAGACCGAGCGCAGCCAGTTCCAGAACAAGGACAACTGCCTGCGTATGCTGCGCTCCAAGCTCGTTGAGATCAAGGAGCGCGAGCACCTTGAGAAGATCTCGGACATCAAAGGCGACCAGAAGAAGATCGAGTGGGGCAGCCAGATCCGCTCCTATGTTTTCATGCCCTATACCCTCGCCAAGGACACCCGCACCGGCTTTGAAAACGCGAACATCAACGCGGTGATGGACGGCGATATTGACGGCTTCATCAACGCTTATCTGTCCGGACTTGCAGCCGGCAGTCTGTCTACCAAATGATACTCCACAATCCATCATACCCCGGGCGTTTACTGCGTCCGGGGTATTCTACTTTTGCTGTAACGCAACTGTAACATTATATGAATATTACAGTTATATTACATTTTGCAGCATTTTCTATAAAAGGTAGTATACTAAAACATAGTTAATATATATTATTTAATAATATATAATCTTATCAATGGAGGGAACTTTATGAATCTGAAAGGATCGCGCACCGAGCAAAATCTGCTGGCCGCCTTCAGCGGTGAATCGATGGCGCGCAACAAATATCTGTTCTTCGCGGATAAGGCCCGTAAGGAAGGGCATGACGATATCGCCGAGCTGTTTACCAGCCTGGCGCAGAACGAGGGCGCCCACGGCCGGCTGCTGTACGAACAGTGCTGCGGTATCGGCTCAAGCGCGGAAAACCTGCAAACCGCTATCAAGGGAGAATACGGCGAATGGAGCAGCATGTATCCGGATTTCGCCAATATTGCCCGCGAGGAGGGCTTTGACGATGTCGCCCGCCTGTTTGACAACATTGCCCGCATCGAGAAGGACCATGAGCTTCGCTTCATGAATGCGCTGATGCAGCTCAACAGCAGCCGCAAGGAAAGTCAGCCCTCGGCCCTGCCCACACAAAAGCGCATGGTTACCGTTCAGGGCCATCGCTGCGTTTTCTGCGGCGCGCTTTATGACAAGTGTCCGGATGTATGCAGCGTGTGCGGCGCGATCGGCTCTTTCGAGGCTACAGAATACCAAAAGGAGCTTTGAGGCTGCTTTTCCCATTCGGCGGCATGGGTTTTCTTACATAAAACACAGCCCTCCGGCACAAACTGTGTCCGGAGGGCTTTTTATGAAGGAACGCACAAAATTTGCCGTTACCGGTGCGCTGGCAGGTGCGGCGAACGGATTTTTCGGCGCGGGCGGAGGTCTGTTTCTCGTGCCGCTGTTGGTTTCCTGGTGCAATATGGAGCAGCGGAAGGCATTTGCGACGTCGGTAGCGGTGATCCTGCCGCTGAGCGCGGTCTCCGCGGCGATTTACTGGATCAAGGGCGGGCTGGACCTGACGGCTGCCTGGCCCTATCTGCTGGGCGGCGCGCTCGGCGGTGTGATCGCGGGGCGTATTTTTCAAAAGGTGAGTATGGTCTGGCTGCGGCGTGTTTTCGGCCTGCTCATTCTCTATGGCGGTATTCGGGCGGTGCTGCTGCTGTGACAACGGTGATCGCGGTATTGGCAGGGCTGCTGACCGGTATTCTGTCCGGCTTCGGCATCGGCGGCGGCTCGCTCCTGCTGCTCTACCTGACACTGTTTGCCGGTATGAGCCAATATCAGGCGGGCGGGATCAATCTGCTGTATTTTATCGCATGCGCGCCCACAGCGCTTTTTTCGCATGTCAAAAACGGGCTGGTGGAGGGCAAAGCGGTCAAATGGTGCGTCGCAGCGGGTGTGCTGACCTCTGCCGCGGCGGCCTTTGCCGCGGCGCGTATGGACACCGACTGGCTGCGGCGGGCGTTCGGCGTGTTTCTGCTCTATATCGGCACAAAGGAGCTGCTTGCGAAGCGGGAGCAATCGGACTCCTGCAAAAAATGAACCTCGTCCGAATGGCTGGAACAGGGCACAATGCAGCAGCCCTTCGCCGCAGAACGCGCAAAAAGGGCCTGTTGCAAAATAGCTTGTCCCAAAAATAATGTACAAAATACGCCCCTCAAAGGAAGTCAAAACAGCTTCTTTTGAGGGGCAATTTGTCCTATTGGGTCCGTTTTTTTGTGCAAATTGTTATTGCACTTTTATTTTGCAACAGGCCCTTTTTGATTTATTTCGCGTAATCGATCGCGCGTGTTTCGCGCACCATGTTGACCTTGATCTGGCCGGGATAATCGAGTTCATCCTCGATCTTCTTGGCGATATCCCGGGCGAGCAGCACCATCGCGTCATCCGAAATTTTATCCGGATTGACAATAATACGGATCTCTCGACCCGCCTGGATCGCATACGAACTGGAAACGCCCTGCGTCTCGTTGGCAATGCTCTCGAGCTTTTCCAAACGCTTGATGTAGTTTTCCAGATTCTCGCGGCGGGCACCCGGACGCGCGGCGGAGATCGCGTCTGCCGCCTGCACGAGACAAGCAACAGTCGTCTTTGCCTCCACGTCACCGTGGTGCGCTTCAATCGCGTGAATGATCGGCTGCGCTTCCTTGTACTTGCGCGCAAGGTCTACGCCGATCTGCACATGGCTGCCCTCGACCTCATGGTCGATCGCCTTGCCGATATCATGCAGCAGGCCGGCGCGGCGGGCCGGCACGGGGTCAAGCCCCAACTCGCTGGCCATCATACCGGCGATGTGCGCGACCTCGATCGAGTGCTGCAATACGTTCTGGCCGTAGCTTGTGCGGTAGCGCAGACGGCCGAGAATCTTGACAAGTTCCGGATGAATGCCGTGGATACCAGTCTCGAAAGTCGCTCGCTCGCCCTCGGATTTGATGATCTGCTCGACCTCGCGGCGGGATTTTTCCACCATTTCCTCGATGCGGGCGGGATGGATGCGGCCGTCTACGATCAGCTTTTCAAGCGCCAGGCGCGCGATCTCGCGGCGCACCGGGTCGAACGAGGAGAGCGTGATCGCTTCCGGCGTATCGTCGATAATCAGATCCACGCCGGTCAGCGTCTCCAGCGTGCGGATATTGCGGCCCTCTCGGCCGATGATACGGCCCTTCATCTCGTCATTCGGCAGCGGCACGACCGAAACGGTCGCTTCGGAAACGTGGTCCGCCGCGCAGCGCTGGATCGCGGTCGAGATGATCTCGCGCGCGGTCTGCTCGCTTTCATCCTTGAGACGCTGGGTGATCTCGCGCAGCTTCACAGCCGCGTCGTGCGTCGCTTCGGATTCGATGGACGCAACCAGCATGTCACGCGCTTCGTCGCGGGTCATGCTGGCGATATGCTCGAGCTTTTCGAGCTGCTCAGCCTTGACGCGCGCCAGCTCCTGCTTTTCCTTCTGCGCCGATTCAAGCTGGCGGTTTAACTCTTCATTCTTGCGTTCGAGCGTGTCGCTCTTCTTGTCGAGCGCTTCCTCGCGCTGGATCAAGCGGCGCTCAAGCTGCTGGGTCTCGTTGCGGCGCTCCTTGAGCTCGCGGTCAGCCTCGGTGCGCTGTCTGTGGATCTCGTCCTTGGCTTCCAGAATGGATTCGCGCTTTTTGGTCTCACCGGCCTTAATAGCCTCGTTGATGATGCGCGTTGCTTCGGTTTCCGCGGAACCGATCTCTTTTTCCGCAACACTTTTGCGGTAATAGAAGCCAATGACCACGCCCACAACGAGACACACGATACCGGTGATGATCGGTATAATGATGTTGTCCATTGTTTCGGTGTGTCCTCCCTGTTTTGTAGTGATTTGCGGCGCTTCCAGCGCCGAGATTATAATGCCCTTGAAAAAAGCCGTGCGCAAATCATGCGCAGGCTATATTACAGCAGGTATTATACTACACTTAATTGTAAAGCCTATTGGTCAAACTGTCAAGAAAAACACGTTCGGCGCTGTATGGATTTTGGCGTTTTTTGAGAACAGAGCCGCCGCTCCCTTGTGAAGCAGGCCGCAATTTGCTATAATGAAACGAATATAACAGGAGGAAACAGCATGCATGAGTCCATGTGCCGTGTGCAGCGCGGCCCGTTTGTTTATTATACCTGCCGCCGTCTGCCGGTGCGGCACGCTTTTACGACCAAATCCGGCGGCGTGAGCACTGGGCACTGCGAAAGCCTGAATCTGGGCTTTAACCGCGGGGATACCGAGGAAAATGTGCGCGAAAATTACCGCCGTCTGGCGGACGCCGTCGGCGTGGATGAAAAACGCTTTACGCTGACCAAGCAGATCCACGAGACCGAGGTCTCGGTCGTGACCGAGGAGCAGGTCGGCATGGGGCTGCATCAGCCCATGGCGTGGCAGTCGGACGCGATCGTCACCGCCCTGCCGGACACCCCGCTCGTCGGCTTTTATGCGGACTGTGTCGTGACCCTGCTGTACGATCCCGCGACGCATACCGCCGGCGTGTGCCACGCGGGCTGGCGCGGCATGGCGGGCGGCATTCTGCCCAAAACGGTGGCGGTAATGGCCGAAAAGCTGGGTGCCAAACGCGACAGCCTGCGCGCGGTGCTGGGGCCGTCCATCCGGCAGGAGTGCTTTGAGACCGACGCGGATGTGCCCGAGGCGATGGAAAAGCAGCTCGGCGCGCTGGTTCGGCCGTATATACAGGAAAAAGGCGTCAAATTCCATGTGGATTTGCAGGGCATTGGCGTCAAGCTGCTGCTGGACGCCGGACTCCAGCCGGAAAACGTGATCGACAGCGGCATCTGCACCATGTGCTGCAGCGACGAGTTCTGGTCGCACCGCAAAACCAATGGCCTGCGCGGCGTGCAGGGCGGCATGATCTGCCTGTAACGGAAAGGAAGTCCGTTCTATGAATTGGAAAAAACGTGTGCTCGCCGCCTTTCTGGGGGCGCTCTGCCTGCTG
The DNA here is from genome assembly GCA_019115425.1 of Candidatus Agathobaculum merdigallinarum. Taxonomy (GTDB): domain Bacteria; phylum Bacillota; class Clostridia; order Oscillospirales; family Butyricicoccaceae; genus Agathobaculum; species Agathobaculum merdigallinarum. Next base: position 12,442 of record DXDO01000027.1, read on the forward strand.
AGTGCGTGCGGCCTTACAGGCGGCGAGGACGGCGAGCAGGAACCGGTTGACAACGTCAAGGTGTCGGACGCGTATTTCGGCCTCGCCTGGTATCAGAACGGCACGCTCAACCCGGTGCTCGACAGCACCAGCATCAACCGTGTGCTGTGCGAAGCGCTGTATGAGGGTCTGTTCGAGGTGACAAGCAACTTTACCGCAGAAAACGTGCTGTGTGAAAGCTATACCGGCGACGGCACGACCTTCACCTTCACCCTGCGCGGGGACGTGACCTTCTGGTCGGGCGAGCCGCTGACGGCGTCCGACGTGGTCGCCAGCCTGCAAACCGCGCAGTTCAACGAATCCTCGCCCTATCATAACCGTCTGGTTGAGGTATCCTCGATCCAAGCCTTGTCCGACCGCGAGGTGCGCATTGTACTCACCTCCCCCAATATCAACTTCCCGCGCCTGCTGGATATTCCGATCTATCGGAACGGTTCAGCGGACAGCGGTGAGTTTGCCGACGGGACCGGCCCGTTTCAGCCGGTTGAGAATGAAAACCAATGGTCCCTGGAAGCCAACCAAAACTGGCACGGCGGCTTTTTAGGCTCGATCCGTCACATCACGCTGGTGCGCATGACGCGCGCGGACGCGGCGATGTCCAGCTTCCAGACGGGCGACATTTCGCTCATGCGTGAACCGCGCATCGATCCCGATCCGCCCTCGGTCGGCGGCTCGGTGGATACCGTACAGACCGCCAGCGCGGCCCTGCACTACCTCGGCTTCAATTACAGCAATGGCGAACTGGCAAACCCGGGCGTGCGGCGGGCACTCAGCGCGGCGCTTGACCGCCAAAGCCTGTGCGATACCCAGCTGCAAACCTTTGCCGATCCGGCGGTGCTGCCGGTCAACCCGCAGCCGACGGACAGCAATCTGTCGCTGAACCTGTCCGCAGACCCCACGGCTGCCGCGCAGCTTCTAACCGAGGCTTTGCAGGACGGCGGCACGGCGGACAGCGGGGATGAAGCGGAGGACACTGATTCGGATGACCAGTCCTCCTATGACGAGGGAACCGACGAATCCTATACCGATGAAGAGGAATCGGATACGCCGGTGGAAGATTCCGGCAGTGCGGATGGGGATGCGCTGTCCATCCGCCTGCTGGTCAACTCGGATAATGCGTTCAAAACGGCCGCCGCCGACCAGATCGCAGCCTCATGGAACGCGCTCGACGGTGTCAGCGTCACGGTGGATAAGCAGCCGTACGACACCTTTCTGTCCATGCTGCAATCGGGCGATTTCGACGTCTACTACGGCGAGACCCAGCTCACTGCGGATTTCGATCTGCGGCCGCTGCTTTCCCCGGGCGGCAGCCTGAACTACGGCGGCTACGCGAGCGAAACCATGTCCGCAGCCATCACGGCGGCGCGCAGCGGCGAGAGCGCGGCGGGATTTTATCAGACCTTCCTCGAGCAGATGCCGGTCATCCCCATTGCGTTCGAGCGCGGGCAAATGATCATTCGAAAAGGTCTGATCGATAACTATGCGCCCACGCCGTACAATGCGTTTGCAAATCTGGAAACGTGGACATCGTTGGCGTAAAACTTCCTTTATAGGGGGCTTCAGCCCGCAGGCCACTATCCATATTTGCCGCCATACAGCATTTTAATGAGCGCATTGTGCTTATTTCAGCTTATCGAAAAAGTTCCGCGCTGTAGCGCGTATTAAATAGAAAATTGCGGTAAACTGAAATTGAGGCTGTTCGAAAAACTTTGTTATTCGACAACCTCAAATGAGCGCAAAGCGCTCATTTTCTTTTTGAAGCGCGCCAAAGCGCGAAATGTGTTCCCATTTGATCTATTGCAGGAGATTTTACAAGCATGGCAGAAAAAATTGTGTTAGGACTATCCGGCGGCGTAGACTCCGCCGTTGCGGCGGCGCGGCTTCGCGCACAGGGCTTTGAGGTGCACGGTCTGTTTCTGGAGGTCGGTCTGGGCGGCGAGCAAGCCGCCCAGTCTGCGGCGGACGATCTCGGCATCCCGCTCTATATCGCGCACCGGCGCGAAGCATTTGAACAGCAGGTGTGCGCCTACTTTGCGGATTCTTTCCGCAATGCCCGCACGCCCAATCCATGCGTGGTATGCAATCCGCTGGTCAAATTCCGCGCGCTGACCGACTATGCGGACGAAATCGGCGCGCCCTATATCGCCACCGGACATTATGCACGCACCGGAACGGATGCGCAGGGCCGCGCGCTTCTGCTGCGCGCCCGCGCCCCCAAGGACCAGACCTATATGATGCACCGACTGCCGCGGAAAACGGTCGCGCGCTGCGTGTTCCCGCTGGGCGAGAGCACAGGCAAGGACGAAGTGCGCGAAAACGCGCGGGAGATCGGCCTTTCCGTCGCCGACAAGCCGGACAGTATGGACATCTGCTTCATCCCTGACGGCGACGTATCCGGCTGGCTCGCGCGCCACGGCGCGGCCTGCCCGCCGGGCAATTTTGTGGACGAAAACGGCAACGTGCTCGGCCGGCACAAGGGCATCCACTGCTACACGGTCGGCCAGCGCAAGGGATTGGGCGTTGCTGCGGAAGGACGGCTGTTCGTACACGAGCTGCGGCCGGAGACCAATGAGGTCGTGCTGTCGCTGCAAGATGTGTTCCGCAAGGAGATCGCGGTGCGCAGCGTTCACTACATCGCGCCCGAATATGCGGGAAACGGCCCGTTCTCCTGTGAGGTGCGCGTGCGGTTTTCCAAGCGAAGCGACCGCGCGGCTGTCTATCCCGATGGGGACACCGCCCGCATCGTGTTTGAGGACGCGGTGCGTGCGCCCGCGCGCGGCCAGTCCGCCGTATTCTATGACGGCGATATCGTGATCGGCGGCGGATTTATCGTCTGACAAAAGCGACGCTTCGCTTGGGCGGGGCATATGGGGTGAAGGGAATGAAGGACAACCATATCATACAGGGGCATGCGCTCGCGGTATTCACCGTTGTGGTCTGGGCGACGACATTTGTCTCCACCAAGGTGCTGCTGCGCACGTTTACGCCGCTCGAGATCATGATCGCGCGGTTCGCGCTTGGCTTTCTGGCGCTGCTGATCGCCGGAAAAGGCCTGATGAAGGCGCAGAAAAAGCAGCATGAGCTGCTGTTCGCGCTCGCGGGGCTTACCGGCGTGACGCTGTACTTTTTGATGGAAAACATTGCGCTGACCTATATTTCCGCGTCGCTCGTCGGCGTGATCGTCGCAGCGGCCCCATTGTTCACCGCGCTGGTTGCGGCGCTCGCGCTGCGCGAAAGGCTGAACCGCTGGTTTTTCCTCGGCTTTATCTGCGCAATGGCGGGCGTTGCGTTATCCTCGCTGGCGGGTGTGAGCGAGCTGGACCTCAATCCGCTGGGCGCGCTGCTCGGCGTGGGCGCGGCGTTTGTGTGGGGCGTATACTCGGTCATCATCCGCAAACTCGGCACAATGGGCTACCGCACGGTGCCGCTCACCTGCCGCATTTTCGGGTATGGACTGCTGTTCCTGCTGATTCCCGCGTGCATAGAAGGCTTTCCTGCGCCAGCTTCGGCATGGATCGAGCCACTCTATGCCGCAAACCTGTTGTTTTTGGGTCTATGTGCGTCCGCGACGTGTTTTGTAACCTGGAATCGGGCGGTGTTCCTGCTCGGGCCGGTCAAAACCAGCGTGTACATCTATGCGCAGCCGGTCATCACCATTTTAAGCTCGGCGCTCATCCTCGGCGAAACCATGACGCCGGTCATGTGGCTGGGCACGGCGCTGGCACTGGCTGGGCTGATCCTCAGCGAACACAAAGAAAAGGAAAAGGCTGCCTAAAGGCACACGCCCATAAGGAAGTAATTTAATCATGTTGCAGAACGGCATAGTCAAAGGCTATGCCGTTCTGCTTTTTCTCTGCCTTTCAACCGTTTGCTTGTCCTCGTCCTGTTCCAGTTCCCCGATAAA
>DXDO01000028.1 GCA_019115425.1 Candidatus Agathobaculum merdigallinarum
CAAGCAGGCTAAACGATTCCTCGAGAAGCAGGGATTAACAGTTGCTTAACTCTGGTTGGATATGCTTCAACCTTGCAAAATGTATTGTTTGCAGGGGCGTCTTTCTGCGCCTTTTTGACCTCTGTGCTGGACCGTTGCTTACTTTCACACTATCACCTGAGATAATTATATATTAACGAGAAACTCGTTATTGACTTTTAACGAGAAACTCGTTAAAATATACATAAAGGGGTGATATATATGGAATCTATAGCGATGTTATTGCATGATGCCATTATCAATGAATACCCGTACCACGCGACTGAGGTGGAGGACCGCGTTTACCGGCAGGTCGACCACTGGGCCGAGCACGGCGGTCCAAAGAAAAAGCGGTTCCACGATGACATGATGAAACTGCTCGCGCAATATCAGGAGCGGGGCTTTGCCCTCGGTCTCAAATACGGCCTGATGCTGGCGGGGGAACTGTTTGATAGCGACACCTTGTAGAAAGGGCGTGCATCTGCTATAATAAACCTAACTTGACAGATAAAAGGACGGTATGATTATGCTGACAGCAGCGAAAAAAGAATTTATCGAATTTATGATGGGTGCGGATGTGCTCCGTTTCGGCGATTTTACGACCAAGTCCGGCCGCAAGACCCCGTATTTCGTCAACACCGGCAATTATAAGACCGGTTTGCAGAACTCCCGTCTGGGCGAGTTCTACGCGGCTATGGTCAAGGAGACGATCGGCGACAACTTCGACGCGATGTTTGGTCCGGCTTACAAGGGCATCCCGCTGGCGACCTCGGTTTCCGGCGCGCTCGCTCGCAATTACGGCATCGACAAGCCCTTCTTCTTCAACCGCAAGGAGGCCAAGGATCATGGCGAGGGCGGCAGCATCGTCGGATACAAGCCGGTCGACGGCGACCGCGTCATCATTATTGAGGACGTTATCACCGCGGGCACCGCGATCCGCGAGACCATGCCGGTGCTGCTGGGCTGTGCGGACGTGAAGGTGACCGATATGTTCATCTCGGTCAACCGCTGCGAGGTCGGCACGACCCCGGGCAAGACCGCGGTCATGGAAGTCGGCGAGGAGTTCGGCATTCAGGTGCACGCGCTCGTCACTGTGCAGGATATCCGCGAGTATCTGGCGGACAAGGCGGAATATGCGCACCTGCTGCCGCTGATGGACGCCTATATGGAGCAGTACTGCGTATTTTAATTCACTCGTTTGGAACTACAGTTCCAAGCGAAGAGGGCGCGCCGCGGCGCGGAAACTTTTCGATAAGCCAAGAGCCTGTCCGGCTGGACAGGCTCTTTTGTCGCTTTTTTAACTCACTTGAGTGTTTGCAGAAATTTACGCATGCGGAAACAGGCTTCGCGCAGGTGGTTCATCGAATAGGAATACGAGATGCGCACATGCCCTTCGCCGCTCTGGCCGAACGCGCTGCCGGGTACGACTGCGACCTTTTGTTCCTGTAGCAGGCGCTCACAGAACTCCTCGGAGGAAAGTCCGGTTGATGCAATGGATGGGAACATATAGAACGCGCCCTGCGGCTCGAAGCAGGCGAGCCCCATCGAGCGCAGTTCACCGAGCAGGAAACGGCGGCGCATATCATATTGCGTGCGCATACGCTCAATATCGTCCTCACCCGAACGGATCGCCTCGATGCCCGCAAATTGCGCGGTGGTCGGCGCAGACATGATGCCGAACTGGTGCACCTTGCAGATGTGCTTCATCAGCTCCTTGGGGCCCATTGCCCAGCCGAGACGCCAGCCGGTCATTGCGTAGGATTTGGAGAAGCCGTCCACCACGATGGTGCGCTCCTGCATGCCGGGCAGCTCAGCAAAGCAGACGTGCGGGTCCTTGCCGTAGGTCAGGCTGCAATAGATCTCGTCCGACAGCACAACGATATTGGTCTCGCGGATGACGGTTGCGATCGCCTCCAGCTCGTCCCGCGTCATGATCGCGCCGGTCGGGTTGTTGGGGTAGGGCAGGATCAGCAGCTTGGTGCGCGGCGTGATCGCGGCACGCAGCGCCTCGGGGGTGAGCTTAAACTCGTCCTCCACCCGGGTGGGCAGCGGGACGGGGACGCCGCCCGCCATCTGGGTCAATGGCGTGTAGCAGACAAAGCTCGGTTCAGGGATGAGCACTTCCTCACCAGGGTTGACCAGCGCGCGGATCGCGTTGTCAATGGCCTCCGAGCCGCCGACCGTGACAAGGATCTCCCTGTCCGCGTCATAGCACAGCTGGTATTTGCGGCGCGTCAGCGCCGCGATCTGGCGGCGCAGCTCGGCAAGGCCCCAGTTGGACGTGTAAAAGGTCTGTCCCTTTTCCAGAGACTGGATGCCCGCGCGGCGAATCTGCCACGGAGTTTCAAAATCCGGCTCACCGACGCCAAGGGAGATTGCTTCGGGCATGGTTGCAACCACATCGAAGAACTTGCGGATGCCCGAGGGTTTGACCTCCTTTACCCGGTCGGAGAGCAGCTGTTCATAGTCTACCATGTGATCATGACCTCTCTTTTGTCATTATTCGAGGGATCGAATTCCACACCGTAGTCCTTGTATTTCTTGAGGATGAAGTGCGTACCCGTGGAGAGAACATTCTCCATCGGCGCGAGCTGCTCGGAGACGAAGCGCGCAACCTCGCGCATCGAGCGGTCCTTGATGATAACGGTCAGATCGAAGCCGCCCGACATCAGGTAGACGCTCTCCACCTGATGATGGGAGTAGATCTGGCGGGCGATCTCATCAAAACCCATGCCCTTCTGCGGGGTGATCTTGACTTCGATCAGCGCGGTGACGCTTTCTCTGGCGGTTTTATCCCAATCGATCACGGTTTTATAGCCGAGGATCGTGCCGTTTTTCTCAAAGACGCGAAGCGCCTCGTTTACTTCCTCTTCGTCGGCGCCGGTCATGGCGGCGAGCTGCGCGGGGGTCAGGCGCGCGTCCTGACTGAGCAGATCAAGCAGCTTTTCAGGGTTTTCCATAATAACGACCTCCTGTTAGAAAAAGATTAGATCTATTATAGCACCAATCATGGGGATTGTCCACTGTGCCCGCACCGCCTTGGCCTTTAAACGCATGCAAACGGTGGACGGGCAACAGAAAAGCGATCGGTCCTTCCGGCAATCTCCCTGTGTAATAGGCTTGAAAAAGAGGCCGGATGCTGTATAATAAAACCAAAGGGGGAGCGGCTGCGCGCCGCTCCCCATATTCCAAAAAGCAGGCGGCGGCAGGGCGCCGCGCGAAGCCCGCTTGTCATCAAAATATGCCGTGCGCAGCCGCGCGGTCACAGGAGGAAGCATATCTATGGAAATCAAGCTCTCACCGTCCATTCTTTCGGCAGATTTCGCGAATCTCGAACACGATATCAAAATTGCGGCCGACGCGGGCGCGGAATATATTCATGTGGACGTGATGGACGGTCACTTTGTGCCGAATATCACCATCGGAGCGCCGGTTGTCAAGGCGCTGCGCAAGGCGACGGACAAGGTGCTCGACGTACATTTGATGATTACCGATCCGGACAAGTATCTGGATGATTTCATCCAAGCGGGAGCGGATATCATTACCGTGCATTACGAGTCCAATGGTAATACGCTCGAACAGCTGAAAAAGATCAAGGCCGCGGGCGTAAAGGCATCCTGCACGATCAAGCCGGGCACCCCGGCGGACGTACTGTTCCCGCTGCTGCCATACTGTGATATGGTACTGATTATGACGGTCGAGCCGGGCTTTGGCGGTCAGGGCTTCATTCCCGAATGTATGGATAAGATTCGTGCGGTGCGTGCGGAGATCCAAAAGCACGGATACTGCTGTGAGCTGGAGATCGACGGCGGCGCGAAACTCGCCAACACAGCGGATATTGTCGCTGCGGGTGCAGATGTGATCGTGGCTGGGTCGGCGGTATTCGGAGGGGATATCGCGGCAAACGTCAAGGGCTTCCATGAAGTGTTTGCGGAGGGCGCAGAAAAAGCCTCCTGGAGCAAATAACCGACTTCCGGATGGTCCGGATTCTCGATCGAGATACCAATGCAGGAGGATGGGGAACACGTCCTCCTGCATTGACTTATGTCAAGCGTGAACCGGTTCGGCTCGCTGCTGGATAGACTTTCTGCGAGCAAACCGCTTGACACCGCATGAAAACAGCGGTATACTACGGTTGTTAAAGAACTATTAAAAAGTGTTTTCAGAGGTGGACGCGTGGCGGATGCAACTGGACTGAAAAAGATCAACACCGAACTGGTGCGGAAAGCGCTGCGGCAGGGCGGTGTAATGAGCAAAAATGATTTTGCACGGGCGACAGGACTGAGCTTCCCGACCGTCAGCCGAACAGTGGATGCGCTGGTGCGGCTGGGGGAGCTGCGTCAGGCGGGAGCGGCGGCCTCGACCGGCGGTCGGTGCGCGCAGCGGTACGAGCGCGACCCGCGTTTCCGTGTGATGCTGTGCGCGCGGCTGGAAGGACGGCGCCTTTCCTATGAGGTGCGCGATCTGGACGGTGTCGTACTCGAACAGGCAGAGCAGCCGCCTTCGGCTTCTGTGCTTGAGATGCTGGACGAGTTGGCGGTGCAGGTCAGGGAAAAGTATCCGAACCTTGGCGGCGCGGCGCTTGGCGTGGACTGCTCGATACGCAGCGGTGTGGTCTGCGAGACTATGAGCTATCATGAGCTGCTCGGCGTCGATCTGGCTGAACGTCTGTGTCAGGCGGCGGGGGTTCCCGCCGCGGCGGAACGCGATATGCACCTTGCCGCAGCCGGCTATTGTGTGCGGCAGGGCGGGTGGAAAGGCGTTGCGGTCTGCATTTATCTTGGGTCGTCCGGCATGGGCGCAAGCACTGTAGCTGATGGTAAAATATTTGAGGGTGCGTCGGCCTTTGCGGGGGAACTGCATTATCTGCCCATCAAAAATAATCTGGAATACGCGAAAACGCACTTTGCGGGCGCGGACATGGTCGCCTACTATATGCAGGTCATCCGCGCATATGCGGCGCTGGTCAACCCAGCGCGCGTGGTACTGTATGACAATCCGCTGCTCGCGGGCAAGGTGGAGCGCATCCGCCGTGCCTGCGGGCAGACGCTGCCGGCGCAGGCAGTGCCGGAGATCGTGTTGTCACACGAGTTTCAGGAGGACTACAACGCTGGGCTGTTTCGCTTGGCGAATGAAATGACGGAGGAAAAACTGCATGAACTGCTATATCTTTGATGTGGACGGCACCCTGATCGATTCGTCGGGTGTTTACCTGCCCGCGCTGAAACAGGTGTTGGAGGAACGCGGCTGTACCCATACGCCGGAGATGCTGAAAAAGGCTTTCGGCATGACGGGGCGGCAGGGACTGGCGTACTTCGGCATCCCCGAGGAGCAGCAGGACGAGGTGATGCACCGGTGGGAATCGTTGGCATACAGCAATCTGTTGCAAGTAAAGATTTACGACGGTATTTTGGACACGCTGCGCACCCTGCGGGAGAGCGGAAACTGTCTGGGGGTCGTAACTTCGCGCACCTGTGCGCAGTTTGACGGCGGGGTGAAGCCGCTCGGTCTGGGTGAATATTTTGATACGATCGTGTGCTCGGACGAGGTGGCGCATCCCAAGCCCGCGCCGGATGCGGTATTTGAGTGCCTGCGGCGGCTTGGCGCTTCGCCGGAACAGGCATTGTATATCGGTGACAGCGCCTTTGATATGCAGTGCGCCCAGTCGGCAGGCGTTAAAAGCGCGCTGGCGCTTTGGGGCTGCCATGAGCCGGAAAAGCTGACGGCGGATGTGCGGCTCAGCCATCCGAGTGAGATTTTAGGGTTATAACAAAAAAAACAAGCCGCGCGGCAGCGCGGCTTGTTTTGGGGCTGTTCGAAAAACCCTGTTTTTCGAGCAGCCCCTGTTTTTCTTTCGGTCAAGTTTGTTTCGATTGGGGGATGACTATGCTGGCTGGAAGCAGCCATTCGAACAGGAAGGAAGGCGCGTCCCGCAGACTGCCCACACGGCAGTCCAAGCCCTCGTCGGTCAGGAAGTGCGCGATTGATAATGCCTGCTCCCGCAGGGCGGGCGTATCTGCCTGATTGAGCAGCACGCGGAGCCTTTCGCGCGGCAGGCCGGTGGCAGAGACCGCTTCGCGCACGCAGTACAGCACCTGTTCGATGCCGACAGCCTGCTGCGGGGTGCGCGCCCAGTCGGGATTGCGCGCATACCGGTGTACTGTTTCACGGACCGGTCTGCCCAGCGCAGACAGTCCTGCCACGATCAGGCACAGGCTGGTGTCCGCAGGCAAGACCGGTTCATCCGGCCGGTGCAGTTTGAGCGGCAGAAGGTGTGCGCCATCCGCTTCACACAGCGTCACGTCCGCCGCGCGGATTGCCTGTGCGAGCAGCGCAGAGGGAAGCGCGCCGAGTTTGTCCTCTGTTGCTGCGCTTCCTGCGCAGACGATACCCGAGGGAATCAATGCCTCAAGCAGCGCATTTTCTGAGGGGGCGGTCAGCAGGATGCGGCTTTCAGGCGGTGCGATGGGATAAATATGCGTTGTGGTCGTCAGCAGGACGCGGTGATCGGACAGTGCACGCGCCAGCGTGCGCAGCGCGGTGGTCTTGCCGCCCGCGCCGATGACCGATATAACGAAGGGCTGCATCGTGCTCATTCTCCATTCTGCCAGAGCGGATGGTAGGCGTTCCTTTCGACAAGGTACAGCGCTTCCGCGTCCGTATCCAATAAGGTGCGGCAGTCATGCTCCGCTGTATAACGCACGCAGGTGCCGCAGGAAGAACTGAGTGCGCGCGGCACGGGCTGCATTTTTGCACGAAAGCCCGCCTTTTGCAGCGCCTGAAAGGTCAGCATCGCGCTCAGGTGCGTGTGAAAGGTGGCGATGTACTCGTTCATGCTTTTCTCACCAGCGTGAGCGCAAACTCGTCGTCCCCAGTGGGACGGGAGGACGCCTCGTAGCCATTGTTACTCGCAAAGCGGGTGATATTTTCCACCGCGCACGGATCGTCCACCAGAACCTCGAGTGTGTCCGGCGCGTTTTTTTTGACTTCCTTCTGCACCATGACCACGGGCATGGGGCAGGAATAGCCTCTTGCGTCAATCATTTTGCGTTTTCCTCCTTATGCAGGTTGGCCAGTGAGATGATGAGGAGCAGCGCCAGTCCGATGCAGATGCCGATGCGGCCGGACATGGCCACGCCGCCCGCGGTGAATACGCCGTCGGTCATCGCGTCCGCGCTGCCCGCCATGCCGAAGTTGTGCGCGATTGCCGCGCCCACGATCATACCGAGTACAGTGACTGCGCTGTCGCCGCTGCCCTCGCCCGCAAGGATGAGCTGGCGCAGCGGGCAGCCGCCCAGCAGAACCGAGCCCCAGCCCACAAGCCCCATGCCGAGAAAGCTCCACAGATAATCGTGGTGCGCCACGGGCTGCACCTCGAGAGCGGCGTTAAAGTTGCCCAGAACGAGGTTGCCGATCAGGACGGTGGCAAAAATCGCGATAAAGCCGCTCACCAGATGGAAGTCGCGAAACAGGAACACGTCACGCAGACCGCCCGCCATGCACAGGCGGCTTTTCTGGGCCAGCGCGCCGACAATCAGGCCGCCGATGAGCGATACCAGCCAGAACGCATGGCTCGCCCCCGGACCCGCCTGCGAAAACTTGATAAAAGACGGCGCAGCGATCAACAGCGCGAGCACCGCGACCATAAAGCCGGGCAGCACAAAGCCGTCCGCCTGTTTCACTTTGTACGCGCGGCCGAGCGAAAAGCCCTTTTGCAGGAACAAAACGCCTGCGCCGATGCCCGCCGCAAAGCCGATCAGGCCGGCGATCGCAGTCACGTCGCCGCCGCCCAGACGGATGACCATGCGCAGCGGGCAGCCGAGAAAGGCGAGAGCGCCCACCATGACGATCATGCCCAGCACAAAGCGCAGCGCGGGGGCGGAGCCTGCCCGCGCGCGGAACTCGCGTCCAGCGAGCGCCGCAAACATCGCGCCGAGAACAAGCCCGACGATCTCGGGGCGGAGGTACTGCACCTTGTCCGCGCTGTGCAGCCCAAGGCCGCCCGCAATGTCGCGCAGAAAGCAGGCGATGCAGAAGCCCATGTTCGCGGGGTTGCCCGCCGCGGTGAGGGCAAGCGCCGCTAGGCCGACGACCACGCCGGTACCGATCACCAAATACTTACTTTTACCCATGTGATTCTCCCTTACTTATGTGTGGATGTCTTTATATCAAACACCGCCGTTTTACATTTACGCGGCGGTATGTTACACTGAAGGAAACGCTGCAACGGGAGGGACCGCCATGCACACCGTATATCTGGATAATGCCGCAACCTCATTCCATAAGCCGCCCCCAGTCGGCGCGCGCATGCGGGAATATGTGGACGAAGTGGGCGCGACAGTGAACCGTTCGTCTTACCATGCGGCGCAGCAGGCGGGGATGACGACACTTCGCCTGCGGCAGCGGCTGTGCGCGCTGTTCGGCTTTGCCGACCCGACGCATGTGATTTTGACCCCGGGCAACACCTGGGGGCTGAACATGCTGCTGTTCGGCGCGCTGCGGCCGGGGGATCATGTGCTGGTCTCCGCGATGGAGCACAACGCGGTCATGCGGCCGCTCACCCAGCTGGCAAAGCGCGGCGTGCGGTTCGACCGCATCCCGTGTGACGGACAGGGGCGCCTGCGCCTTGACCAAATGGAGGCGATGATTCGGCCAAGCACACGGCTGGTGCTGCTCGCGCATGCGTCCAATGTGTCCGGCACGGTGCAGGACGCGGGGGCCGTGGGTGAAATCTGCGCCGCGCGCAGTATCCCGTTCGCGCTCGACGCCGCGCAGACAGCGGGGCATATTCCTCTGGATTTCGAAAAGCTGCACCTTTCGGCGCTGTCCGTTCCCGCGCACAAGGGGCTGATGGGGCCGCAGGGCATCGGCGCGCTGCTGCTTCGGCCGGACTTCGCAAAAACGCTCGAGCCGCTCGTGAGCGGGGGCACGGGCAGCGTATCCGACAGTGAGGAAATTCCCTTGTACATGCCCGACCGCCTGGAACCGGGCACGCCCAACCTGCCCGGCATTTACGGCTGGGAGGCCGCGCTGGAGTACCTCGAAGGCGTCACGGTGGAGGCGGTCGCCGCGCACGACCACGCGCTGACCGAACGGTTTCTCGCCGGTCTGCGGGAGATTTCAACGGTGTCGCTCATCGGGCCGGACACGGATGAGGGCCGCGTCGGCGTGTTCAGTTTGGATTTCCCGGGAAAGGACAATGCGGAGATCGCCGCGCGGCTTGAGGAGGAATTCGGCATCCTGACCCGCTGCGGGCTGCACTGCGCGCCCTCCGCACATCGCACGCTGGGCACCTTTCCGCGCGGTACGGTGCGCCTGTCCCTCGGCTGGTTCAACACCGAGGGCGACATCGACCGCGCCTTGCAGGCAATCAAAGCCGTCAGCGCAGGATAATGCGCGCCCCGCCCGTATATGTCTCGACCGTTCCCACGCGCTGTGCGCTGGGAACGGTCTTTTGCAGCGCCGCAAGCAGCGCGTCCGCGTCCCCAGGATGCACGGCGATCAGCAAGCCGCCCGAGGTTTGCGGGTCGTACAGTGCATCCTGCACCTCAAGAACGGTTTCGCCGGCATCGACGAACGGCTCGGCATATCGCCGGTTGCGATACATGCCCTCGGGCAGAAGCCCCATGCGGGCGAATTCCAGCGCCTCGGTCGGGATATCGACCGCCGCCGTATCGATTTGCAGACGGACATCGCCGCCCTGCGCCAGCTCGAGCGCATGTCCCAGCAGGCCGAAGCCAGTGATATCCGTGCAGGCATGCACGCGGAAGCGCACCATTGCATCGCGCGCGGCCTTGTTGAGTACCGCCATGCGCGCGAAAACGCCTGCGAGCACATCCTCCGGACATAGATCGGCCTTGGCGGCGGTGGTCAGAATGCCCGCACCGAGCGGCTTGGTCAGCAGCAGCACATCGTTCGGCTGCGCGCCTGCGTTAGTGAGCACTTGATCGGGATGCACAAAGCCGGTGACACACAGCCCGTATTTGGGCTCCTCGTCCAAAATGCTGTGCCCGCCGGCGATCACCGCACCCGCCTCATATACCTTGTCGTATCCGCCGCGCAGAATGTCCTGTACCGCGTGATCGGGCATGTTTTTCGGCACGCACAGAAGGTTGAGCGCGAGTTTTGGCTCGCCGCCCATGGCGTAGATGTCGGAAAGCGCATTCGCCGCCGCGATTTGCCCGAACAGATAGGGGTCATCCGCGATAGGCGGAAAAAAGTCCACAGTCTGCACAAGCGCCAGCTCGTCCGACAGGCGGTAGACTGCCGCATCGTCGCTTTTGTCGAATCCGACGAGCAGATTGGGGTCGGTGTGTACCGGCAGGCCGTCCAGCAGCTGCGCCAGTACGCCTGCGCCGACTTTCGCGCCGCATCCCGCGCAGCTCGCCAGCTTGGTGAGTTTGATTTCCTGCTCCATAATCCCTCCATCAATCAACCTTTTGCAAAATTTCCGCGCCGCAGGCGCGTATTCATCGCCCCGAGGCGGTGTTGACCTCGGGGCACTTGTCATACAAAGCTGTTTGGTCCGGCAGATAGTTTTCTGACCAATATCGTGATCCTTCTAAAAAGATAACACGCCGCAGCGCACAGGTCAAGCCTTGCCGAGCATACTTTGCATATCTGCGGCTGTTGTGCTACAATAGTACCGATTGAAATGATTAAAGGAGGGAAGGCTGGTGCTTTCCGAAAAAAGCAAGGCGATCGGGTTTATCCTGTTGTCCGCCTTTGGTTTCGCCATGATGAGCACATTTGTGCGCTTGGCGGGCGATCTGCCGTTTATCCAGAAATCCTTTTTCCGCAATGTGGTGGCCATGATCGTGGCCGCAGTCGTATTGTGGCGCGAAGGAGTCGGTTTTCGCTGGGAAAAGGGGAACTTGCCGCTGCTGCTTCTGAGGTCGATCTGCGGTACGCTGGGCATTTTCTGCAATTACTATGCAATCGATCATCTGGTGCTTGCGGATGCGAACATTTTGAATAAGATGTCGCCGTTTTTTGCGATCCTGTTCTCCCTTGTTTTGTTGAAAGAGCGTGCGAACGTGCTGCAATACCTCGCGGTGCTCGCGGCGTTCGGCGGAAGTATGCTGATCGTAAAGCCCGGCTTTTCATCCGAGGCCTTCCCAGCGCTGATTGGTCTGCTGGGTGGTATGGGTGCGGGCGCAGCGTATACCGCGGTGCGCGCCCTGTCCAAGAAGGGGGAGAAAAGCGCGCGCATCGTGTTTTTCTTTTCCGCGTTTTCTACAGTGGTGTGCCTGCCGTTTCTACTGTTCGATTTCCACCCGATGACGTGGGGGCAGCTTGCCTGCCTGCTCGGCGCGGGCGCATCGGCGACCCTCGGCCAGTTCGGCGTGACGCTGGCATATGCGCATGCGCCGGCCAAGGAGATCTCTGTGTTTGATTATACGCAGGTGCTGTTTTCCGCAATCCTTGGCTTTTTCCTGTTCGGCCAGATTCCGGACGGATGGAGCGTTTTAGGCTATATCGTGATCTGCGGGGTGTCCGTGCTGATGTTTTTGTATAACCGTGCGGCGGAGAGCAGGGAGCAGGCGCGTGGATAAGTATGAACTGGTTCGCTCGCGCCGCAAGACTCTGGCAATCGAGGTGGATCGCACAGGACACGTAGTCATTCGCGCCCCGATGCAAGCAACCGGCGAGCAGATTGAGCGCTTCGCTGCCGCCCATGCGGATTGGATTGCACGGGCGCAGGCACGCCAGCGTGCGCGATTGGCTGCGCATCCTGAACCGGATGAAGCGCGGCGCGCGGAACTCATTCGCCGCGCAAAGGAGGAACTGCCGCCCAAGGTGGCATATTATGCGCAGCTAATGGGGGTGCAGCCCACGGGGTTGAAGATCACTTCGGCGCGCACACGGTTTGGCTCGTGCAGCGGAAAAAACAGCCTTTGTTTTTCGTGGCGGCTGATGGAGTATCCTGAGGCGGCGGTGGACTATGTCGTGGTGCACGAACTGGCCCATATCACGCATAAAAACCACGGGCCGCGCTTCTGGGCGCTGGTGGAGCGGTATATGCCGGACTACCGCGCGCGCCGCGCGCTGCTGCGGGAGTGAACGCAGCCGTGCCGCAGGCACGCATTCAATAAAAAAGCGCGGCTGGCCGCACTTTTCATAAAAACCGATGGCAGGTGCGCCCGCAGGGCGCGCGCAGACATCGGAAGTCTCGATTGCAACCGTGGCTGCAATTAAAATGGTGTAAGGAGGGAGAGGCTTGACCATATCGGAGATTGCGCTTCGCGCAGGCGTTTCCAAGGCTGCGGTGTCGCGCTATCTGAATAACGGTTATGTCAGTTCGGAGAAGCGGGAAGCCATCCGTCGGGTGATCGAGGAGACCGGCTACGTCCCCTCGCAGCAGGCGCAAACGCTGCGCACCGGAAAAAGCCGGATGGTGGGCGTTGTTGTGCCGCGCATTGACTCCGAATCCATCAGCAGGGTGGTGGCGGGGATCTCCAAGGTGCTGGAGGCGCAGGACTACCGGCTGCTGCTTGCCAACACGGATAACAACATCCAAAAGGAACTGGAATACCTTGAGGTGTTTCGCAGCGGCAATGTGGACGGCGTGATTCTGGTGGCGACCATTTTGTCCGCCGCGCACAAGCAGGCGCTCGGTGCGCTGGGGGTGCCGGCTGTATTGGCGGGACAGCGGATGGAGGGGATGTCCTGCGTCTATCACGACGACAAGGGCGCTGCCCGCGCGGTTACCGGCCTGCTGCTGCAAGGCGGCCGGAGGCGTATTGGCTACATCGGCGTTACCCCGCGCGACAAGGCGGCGGGGGCAGCGCGCCGCGCGGGGTGGCAGGAGGCAATGCGCGACGCGGGGCAGGAGCCGCTGCCGGAATGGATGGAGCAGAGCGATTTCTCCATTGACGGAGGGTATGCGGCTGCTGAGCGTCTCCTGTCCCGCGTGCCGGATATTGAAGGCATTTTTTGTGCAACCGATTCCATAGCGGTTGGCGCAAAAAAACGTCTGGAGGAGAGCGGCAGGAAAATTCCGGAGGATGTGGCGCTGGCGGGAATCGGACACTCGCGGCTGAGTGAGTTGGTGCGCCCAAAACTTGCAACCGCCCATTATTATTATCAGGCAAGCGGAGAAGAAGCTGCACGCGATCTGCTTGAGATTTTGGATCGAGGGATTGACCGTAAAAAACAGCTCATGCTCGGATTTGAGGTGTATCCGGGCGAGTCAGTCTGAAAAAGAAAAATGATTGGATGAGATCCGTCTGTGTGACCCAAAACATGGACGGATTTTTTGTATATGATGCAGGGGAATACAGAAATTGGCTGATATGTGCAAAAAACAATGGAAAGGTTTGGACAGTATTGCGGGTTTACAAGCGAAGGAGTGCAGCGGTATAATACAGTCAATAAGTGAAATCGATTTCATAAAATATGTGAAAGGGCGGAGCAAAGGTGGATTACAAAAAGGCGGCCTCCGAGGTGCTGCAAAACATCGGAGGCAAGGACAATGTGGTATCCGCGGCGCACTGTGCAACGCGCCTGCGGCTTGTCATTGCGGACAATGACAAAGTGAATAAAAAGGAACTGGAAAACGCGACCGGCGTGCAGGGTGTGTTTGAAGCGCAGGGGCAGCTTCAGATCATTTTCGGCACGGGCACGGTCAACAAGGTGTTTGACGAGTTCATCGCGCTGTCGGGCGCGGCGGCGGTCAGCAAGGACGAGGCCAAGGCGCAGGGCGCGGCCAAGGGCAACTGGTTCCAGCGCGCAATCAAGACGCTGGGCGACATCTTTGTGCCGATCATTCCGGCGATCGTGGCGTCCGGCTTCCTGATGGGCATCATGGAAGCCCTGAACTTCATGGTCAACAACGGGTTCATCCAGCTGGATACCGGCAGCTCGATCTATGTGTTCGCGCAGCTGTTTTCCAACGTGGCGTATACCTTCCTGCCGATCCTGATCGCGTTCTCCGCGGCAAAGGTATTCGGCGGCAACCCGTTCCTCGGCGCGGTGATCGGTATGATCATGATCCATCCGAATCTGCAGAATGCGTGGACGGTTGCAGAAGGCGTGCAGACTTGGCAGGAAGTGTTCTTCGGCCTGTATGAAGTGCCGCTGGTTGGCTACCAGGGCCACGTCATTCCGGTTATCATTGCGGTATGGGTGATGTGCTGGCTGGAAAAGCGCCTGCACAAGATCGTACCGGCCATGTTCGACCTGTTCGTCACCCCGCTGGTAAGCGTATTCGTCACCGGCTACCTGACGCTTGCGGTCATCGGTCCCGTGTTCACCACCGTGGAAAACCATATTATCGACGGCGTACAGTGGCTGATCGCCATTCCATTCGGCATCGGTTCGTTCATCATGGGCGGCCTGTATGCGACGACGGTCGTCTCCGGCATCCATCACATGTATACGATCATCGATCTCGGCCAGCTCAGCGCCTACGGCCTGACCTACTGGCTGCCGCTGGCCTCGGCGGCGAACGTGGCGCAGGGCGGCGCGGCACTCGCGGTCGCGCTCAGAACCAAAAACAAGAAGCTCAAGAGCATGGCGCTGCCCGCTTCGCTCTCCGCGTTCATGGGCATTACCGAGCCTGCCATCTTCGGCGTTAATCTGCGATTCTTCCGTCCGTTCATCGCCGGTTCGATCGGCGGCGCGTGCGGCGCGCTGTATGCTTCGATCGTCGGGCTGGGGGCGACCGGCACGGGCGTGACCGGTATCTTCGGTATCCTGCTGCACCTGCACCATCCGATCCAGTATATCATCACCATTGCGATTGCAACTGGCGTGGCATTCGCGATCTCCTGGTTCCTCGGCATCCCAGAAGAAAACGAACAGGCACAGGAAAGCCCCGTATCCGAACCGGCCGCACCGGCGGTTGCGGCTCCGCAGGAAGGTGACGCAGTCATTATCGCTCCGGTGAGCGGCGAAGCAGTCCCGCTCAGCGAGACCGGCGATCCGGCGTTTGCCGCCGAGACGCTGGGCAAGGGAATCGCGGTAAAGCCGTCCGAGGGCAAGGTGTTTGCACCCTGTGATGCGACCGTGTCGGCGGTCATGGGTCATGCGGTCGGCCTCACATGCGTTAACGGCGCGGAACTGCTCATCCATGTCGGCGTGGACACGGTAAACCTCAATGGCAAGCATTACACCGGACATGTCGAGGAGGGGCAGCGCGTCAAAGCGGGCGATCTGCTGCTTGAGTTTGACATCGCGGCGATCGAAAAAGAGGGCTACAAGACCATTACGCCCGTGATCGTGACCAATTCGGACGATTATGCCGGTGTAGAGCGCATGACCGGCGCGGTGAATGCGTGCAAGGATGCCCTGATGACGCTGAAGCGATAAGCGATAGGAGATAAAAGAGTATGAGTAACGCATTACAGCGTGATTTGGAGCGGCTGGTTGCCCGTGTCGAGCGGGAGGACGGCCCGCGCGCGGCGGCTGACCCATACCGTCAGCGGTTTCATCTGATGCCGCCGGTCGGCTGGATGAACGATCCAAACGGTCTGTGCCGATGCGGGGAGTGGTACCATGTGTTTTATCAGTATGGCCCGTTTGACCCCACGGGCGGGGTAAAACATTGGGGGCATTACCGCAGCCGCGACCTGCTGCGCTGGGAGCAGCTGCCGCCCATGCTCTATCCCGACCAGCCATGGGATATCCACGGGGTGTACTCCGGCTCCGCGCTGGTCGAGGACGGCACAATGTACCTTTATTACACGGGCAACGTCAAGCATGCGGGGGATTACGACTATATCACGGCGGGCCGCGGCCACAATACCGCGCTTGCGGTCTCCCGCGACGGGGTGACGGTCGAATCCAACGAGCTGCTGCTGGAGAATAGCGACTATCCGGAAAATGTTACCTGCCATGTGCGCGACCCCAAGGTCTGGGCGCAGGACGGAAAATACTACATGGTGCTCGGTGCGCGCACCAAGGATGACCGCGGCGAACTGCTGGTATACGAATCCGCAGACAAGCGGGACTGGACGCATATCAATACGCTGACTACGCCGGATAAGTTCGGCTATATGTGGGAGTGCCCTGACTTATTCGAGCTGGACGGGCAGTGGTTCCTCGTGTGCTCGCCGCAGGGAGTAAAGAGACAGGGCAACAGATATCAAAATGTGTATTCCTGCGGGTATTTCCCGCTGTACGGCGATTTTCGCGGGGATTACACGCTGGGTGAATTTTGCGAACTGGACTGCGGCTTTGATTTTTATGCGCCGCAGAGCTTCACAGATGGTGACCGGCGTCTGATGATCGGCTGGATGGGGATGCCGGATGCGGATTACACCAACCCGACTGTGGAGCATGGCTGGCAGCACTGCCAGACCGTGCCGTGCGAACTGAGACGGGAGGGCGCGCGCCTGCTGCGGATACCCGCATCTGAGATCAATGCCCTGCGCGGCGGGCGGATTCCCCCCGAGCGGGCGCGGGTGTTTGACATGGAGTGCCGAACGGCGCCTAAGGGCAGGCTTGCCATCCGTGGTGCGGCTGTGGTAGAATGGGGCAAGAAGCAGCTGTCGCTCACGCTTGCACAGGGCGGCGCGGGCCGCACCGTGCGATATGCGGACGTCGACGCCGTCAAATCCCTGCGGGTGCTCGCGGACACCTCCTCGCTCGAGATATTCATCAACGGCGGTCAGCAGATGATGACGACGCGGTATTATCCCGCGCCGGAGGCCTGCGGTATTGTGCTCGATGGCGCGGAAGCGGATATCTGGGCGATGGGCGCGCTGTAAATTCAGTAAAACCAAAGGTGGAACACATGTCAAAGTATAAACTGCTCGCACTTGATCTGGACGGCACTCTGCTCGACGAAACCAGTCGCATCACAAAAGCCAATGCCCACGCAGTGCGGCTCGCGCAGCAGGCGGGGGTGCAGATCGCTCTGTGTACCGGCCGGAATTTAAGGGAGGTGCGCGCATTCGAACAACAGCTGGAAGCTCCGGTGGACTGGGGGGTCCTCGCCAACGGCGCAGCGGCTGCGCGTATGGCGGATGGGAAGATATTCACATCCGACGGGCTGGACCGGCAGATGTGCGAAGCCGTGTTTTCGATCAGCAGGCAGTTTGATACCGATCTCTGCCTGTATACAAACAACGGGCTGTATCACGGCAGGGAGTTCCTGCTCTTTCTGCAGGAACTGCGCCGCCGCGGCTATGCGCTGGACGAAACCGATAAAGGATATTGCTTTGTTGAGGGCGAGGAAAACTGGCGCGCGCTGTTCCAGAAAGAAGAGGGGCATATCCTCAAGGCGATCCTGCACGATCTCGATCCTGAGCGGATCGACCGGATGATGCTGGCGCTCGAGGATACCGGCCTGTTTGAACTGGCGCCCTCGATCCTGTATGGCGGTACGCTGAAAAATGTGGAGATCAACCGGAAAGGCGTGCACAAGGGCGGCGCGTTGGAGCAGCTCGTCGGGCAGCTCGGCTTCGGCATGGACGCGGTCATGGCGATCGGCGACAGCGACAACGATCTGACCATGCTGCGCATGGCGGGGCTGGGCGTAGCGATGGGGAACGCCGAATCGAACATCCTCGAAGCGGCGGACGTGGTTACGGGCACCAACGCCGAGGACGGTGTGGCGCAGGCGATCTACCGGTATATTTTGGAGGAAAACGCATGAAAAAAGTGGTGGCGATCGGGGAATTGCTGATCGACTTTGTGCCCCAGCAAAAGGGCTGTGCGCTCGATGAGGTGACGCATTTCGAGCGCGTGGCGGGCGGCGCGCCGGCCAACGTCGCGGCGGCGGTGGCGCGGCTGGGCGGCGATGCCGCGATGATCTCGCAGGTGGGCGAGGATGCGTTCGGCACGCATATCCTCAAGGTGCTGCGGTCAAACGGGGTGGACACGTCCTATGTATTCCGCACGGGACGCGCCAATACCGGCCTTGCGTTTGTCTCGCTGGACGCGACCGGCAACCGCGAGTTTTCCTTTTTCCGCAATCCCTCGGCCGATCTGTTCCTGAGCCAGGATCAAATCACGGCTGAGATATTTGATGACTGTGCGGTGCTGCACTTCTGCTCGGTTGATCTGGTGGATTGGCCGGTGCGTGCGGCGCATCGCAAGGCGATCGGGTTGGCAGGACGAGCGGGCGCCATTGTCTCGTTTGACCCCAATGTCCGCCTGCCGTTGTGGAACAGCCCAGCGGAGTGTCAGGCGGCGATTCGGGAGTTTTTGCCTTATGCCGATGTGGTCAAGCTGTCGGACGACGAAGTCGAGTTCGTCACCGGCTGCAGGGACGAGCGGGAGGCGGCGGAAAAGCTGTTCGGCATGGGCTGCCGGTTGCTGCTTGTAACCCGCGGGACGGACGGTTCGGCAGCGTATACGCCACACGCCCATGCGTTTGCCGAAACGCTGCGGGTACCCGTAACCGACACAACCGGCGCGGGCGATTCGTTCATCGGTTCGTTCCTGTATCAGTTGACACGTGATGAAGTGACACGGGATGACCTTGCCGGCTTGACGGAGAAGCAGCTTGCGGATTACTTGGCTTTTTCCGCGCGTTACGCGTCGCTCACTGTACAGCGCAAAGGCGCGGTCATGGCAACGCTTGCGGAACTGAATCAGGCATATCCTCAATAATATCGAAAAAGCGTCCTGCGGAAAAGCAGGACGCTTTGGTTTTCTGATGATTTTAGTTAAAGTATGGAGCGAGCGCAGATACAGATGCAATATGCTCCGCTGCATCGGGGAAGTCGCGCCGCAGGCGGGCGGCGCAGCGGCGGCAGAAGTCCTCGTAGAGCGCGGGCTCGTCGCGCAGCTGCTGCTTGAAGCCCCAGATATGGGTAAAATATCCCTGCTGATCACCGCCAAACAGGGCGGGCAGATCGGAGAGCGCGGCGACACGCGCTTTTTTCTGCGCGGCGCACATGGCAAACAGGCGCTGCTCGGAAAAGACCATGTAGGTCAGAACGTCGTCCGCCAAAGGAGACGAGCGGATGAAGCGGATAGCGGTATCCGTGTAATACCGGCGGAAGCTGTCGTTTGCGAAATAGGCCAGCGCGGTGTTGAACGGTCGTACCGACCAGTCCAATGAGGAAAAATCAAAGCCATGCGTTTGCCGGAATGCTTCGGGAGCGGGGTAGATATCCGGCATGATGTCCTCGCGGTGGATGGCGGCGGCATCCAGCCCCTCCAGCAGCGGGGTGAGCGGCTTCCAGCAGATAAAGTCGGTATCAAGCATCACGCACGGAGACGGCATGGCGGAAAGTGCATACAGCTTTCCGGCGGCCCAGAATGCCATGGGGTTGACATCCTCGGGAACAGCGTCCAGCAAAGGATACACGCCGCCATCCCACAAAAAAGAAAGGCCAAGCGAATCATAATACCGCTGGGCCGTGGTATCGCAGATCATACGGATAGGGCCGTTTTCCCGCCGCCATGCGAGCGCGGAAAGTGCTGTGGTCAGCAGTTCAAACGGCTCCACTGCGTATTTACCTGTGGGATTGCGCGCGAAAAACGGGCGCGTCCAATTCGAATGGAAAGCGTGCAGCATCAGATCAGCTCCAATCCATAGCCGCCCACCAGATAGGTGCATGAGCCGAACAGATAGGAACCTGAGCCGGAGGATAAATAGCTTGTCCGGTAGGATGTGGTATATGAGGTCGTGTAAGAGCCGGAACCGGAACCCGAGCCGGTGCGCAGGAACACGGTGCGAACCACCGTGACGATATGCTCACCATTTTCCGTGATCTCGACCGGCGGCAGCGCGCCGCCCATGATCGGAACGGGAAATTGGCCGTCCTCAGCAGGATACCAGCCGTTCGGAAAGGGATCGACCGCAAAAACGCCCGCGGGCGCCTGTTCCTCTGCCTGCGGCGTCTGGTTCAGCACAGGTGCGGGGGGATGGATATGGCGCTCGTAGCTGTCCTGATCCATGGCTACGCCGTCTATCTCCCTGTATTGCTCAGGGTTCATCGCCAGAATCCCCTCGGGACTGGGGATGGGGGCTTCGGGCGCAGGCGGCGGGGCCTGCTCCGCCGGTTGACAGTGCCGCGCAAAGCTGTCCAGATCAAATACAACGCCGTCAATTTCACGGTATTGTTCAGGGTCCATTTCCAGGATGCCGCTGGGCTTCGACATGGCCGACCGCCTCCTTTTTCGTTGGTATATACAGATTATACTGTACTGCGAAACAAACCGCAATCAAAATATCGCGCTTTGCAAAAGTTTTTTCCGACAGACTGCGCGATATATGGTGGGCTTTACAAGCGGTATGCTTTTACGTATAATGAGCAGTACGGAAAAGGGGGAGAACAGATGGGTTTTCTGGCATTGGAACAGTCGGTTTGGACGCGGCTGCAGGAAGAAACCCGACCGATCGTGCTGTATGGCATGGGTGACGGCGCGGATAAAATTCTTGACCGCTTTGAAGCGCTGGGGATCGCCGCCTCCGGTGTGTTTGCAAGCGATGAATTTGTACGCGGGCACAGCTTCCGCGGCTTTCAAGTGCAAAAACTGTCCGAGATCGTGGAGCGGTTCGGTCAAGACCTGGTCATTGTCATTGCGTTTGCAAGCCAGCGCGCAGAGGTTCTGGCGAAGATGTATGACTTGGACGCACGGTTTGACGTAGTCGCGCCCGATGTGCCGGTGGTGCAGGGGCCGGTGTTCGACGAGGCGTTTGTTCACGCGCATCAGGACGAAATGGAGCGGGCGCTCGATTGCATGGCGGACGAACAGTCGCGGCGGGTATTTCTCGACACGGTTCGGTTCAAGCTGTCCGGCAAGCTGCGTTATATGCGCGCGAGCGAGACGGACAAGGCGGAAATATTCCGCGCTGTCCTGCATCCGACGGATGAAGAACATTTTGCCGATCTCGGCGCATACAATGGCGATACCATTCGCGAGCTGCTGTCCTACACGGGCGGTGCGTTTGCGTCCATCACAGCGCTCGAGCCCGACCGGCGTAATTTCCGCAAGCTGTCTGCCTTTGCGGAGCAAAGCCTGTCCGGTGCGGTCGAGCTGGTGCAGGCGGGCGCGTGGTCGGAGGATACGGTGCTGCGCTTTTCAGACCAGGCGGGACGGCAGTCCCGCGTTGCGGCGCGAGGCAGGGAGACGCAGATGCGCGCGCTGGACAGCGTGCTGGGCGGCCGGATATGCACGTATCTGAAGATGGACGTAGAAGGCGCGGAGCGCGAAGCGATCCAAGGTGCGGCGCAGACCATACGGCAGTACCGGCCCAAACTGAACATTGCGGCATACCACCAGAGCGCGGATTTTTTCGAGCTGCCGCTCCTCATTCATGATTTGTGTCCGGATTACCGGCTGTATCTGCGGCACCATCCTTATGTGCCCGCGTGGGATACCAATTTATATGCGGTCTGCCCATAAAAATGCTGGAAATTGCAGGGGACAGGCAGTATAATAAAAATACAGTATTATATAAAGGAGAGATTTGCAATGGGATGCTTTTACTGCGATGAGCACAGCGAAGCGCGCGAAGCGATCATGATGAAGGTCGGCGATATGAAGGCCGGCACGCTGTATCTGTTCAAGGATCAGGCGCACAAGGGCCGCTGCGTGCTTGCGCTGGGCAGCCACAAGAAAGAGCTGTTTGAGTGCGATGAGCAGGAGCGCAACGACTTTATGGCCGACGTAGCGGCGGCGACCAAGGCGATCAAAAAGCTGTGGGGCTGCACCAAGATGAACATCGGTTCGTTCGGCGACACCAACCCGCACCTGCATTTCCATCTTGTGCCCAAGTACGAGGGCGGCTTTGAGTTCGGCGGCGGCTTTGTTATCACCAATCCGGAGCCGGTACATCTCAAAGACGAGGAGTATCAGGAAATGATCGCGGCGCTCAAGGGCGAGCTGGGCATCTAAGGAATTCCTATTATTCGTGCGCGCTGCGGCGCGAGGGACTTTTTCGACAAGCTGAGGGACCGCCGGTTCGGCGGTCCCTTTGCGCTGTATGGGTATCTATGGTCCACATGACCAATGGCAAAATACAACAAAGTTTGAAGAAACATCATTTCCCTCTTTCTATTTAAGCAGGAATGTACTATAATATACCTTATCTGGTAAGAATAACAGAAAAGCCGCGAAGAACGCGGAAAGAGCTGCTCGGCAAGGCGGCGTCCTTGACCGAAGAATATTTTGGGAGGCCTGGGGGAAATATGGCCCTGTCTATCAAGCCCTATATTGAAAATAAGGAAAGAATCCATCTGATCGGAATCGGCGGCGTTTCAATGAATTCACTGGCCGAGCTGCTGCTCAGCCGCGGCGTGCCGGTTTCCGGCTCGGACCGCCTGAAAACCGATGTCACCGCGCGGCTGGAGTCGCTGGGCGCGAAGGTGACTTATGAGCATAAGGCGGAAAATGTCGAGGGTGCGTCGCTGATCGTGCGCACCGCCGCTGTGCATGACGATAATCCGGAGGTTGTTCGTGCGCACGAACTGGGTATCCCAGTGATGGAGCGCGCCGAGGCATGGGGCCACCTGATGCGTGACTACGATAACGTGGCTTGTCTGGCGGGCACGCACGGCAAGACCACCTCGACCTCGATGATGACCCTGATGACCATGGAGGCGGGGCTGGACCCGACCGTTATGGTCGGCAGCAACCTGCCTGCGATCGGCGGCACGCTGCGCATCGGCGGAAAGGGCTGCTTTGTGGCCGAAAGCTGCGAATACTGCAACTCTTTCCTGCGCTTTGCGCCGACGGTTGCAGTCGTGCTCAACGTGGAGGAGGACCATCTGGACTTCTTCAAGGATCTCAATGATATCATCCACTCCTTCCGCTCGTTCGTCGAGCTGACGCCGATGAACGGCCTGGTGGTGGTCAACGGCGACGACCCGAATGCCATGCGCACGGTGGACGGGCTGGACCGTCGCATCCGCACCTTTGGACTGAACGCGGGCGCGGATGTCCGTGCGGAGGATATCCGCGACGAAAACGGCTACTACCGCTTTACCGTGCTGGTGGAGGGAAAACCGTATGCCAAGGTAGAGTTGTCCGTCCCGGGGCGGCATAATATGTACAACGCGCTGGCCTGCTGTGCGGCGGCCGAGTTCCTCGGCGTGCCGGGGGAGGATGCGGCAAAGGGATTGAACAAATTCACCGGCTCATCCCGCCGGTTCCAGTTGGTTGGCAAAATGGCGAACGGTGCGACTGTGGTGGACGACTACGCTCACCATCCCAGTGAAATGAAGGCTACGCTGACAACTGCCAGGGAAATGCGGTTTGACCGTATTCTGTGCGCCTTCCAGCCGCACACCTACACGCGCACCAAGGCGCTGTTCCCCGAGTTTGTCGAGGCGCTGAAATTGTGCGATCAGGCGGTTCTCGCGCCCATCTATGCGGCGCGTGAGCAGAACACGGTCGGTATCTACTCGGCCGATCTGGCAAAGGCGGTGCCGGGCGCGGTCGCGTTTGACAGCTTTGCGGAAATCGCAGACTATCTGCGCCGCGAGGCAGGGCCAAACGATCTGGTGCTCACCATGGGCGCCGGAAACATCAATGAAGTAGGACCGATGCTGGTAAAATAAAGGAGCGCTGCGGCAATCAGGGCGCATCTGCAAAAACGCCGCAGATGATGTCGGAAATTTTCATGGAGGCTGTTCGGAAACGCGTTTTCTGAACAGCCTCTTTTATTTTTGCGCCGGCGGATTTCCCTGTTGTTCAATATGCTGCGGCTGTGGGAGCATCGTGACAACATTGGGGAAAACCGGCTGCTTGTTTTTGGGGGCATTATAAAAAAACTCTCAAATCCGCTTGACAAAAATGATAAACTGGTGCATACTTAACATACAAAGAATTATGCAAAATGTCTAATTGCATGGTTCGAATTGGTAAGGAGGGTGCGTTATGAATAACAACTTGATTATCACCATTAGCCGTCAATATGGTACGGGTGGCCGCGAGATCGGTCAAAAACTTGCGCTCCGCCTTGGCATTCCGTTTTATGACCGCGAACTGATCACGCGCGCGGCCAAGAAAACCGGTTTTGATGAAAAGCTGTTTGAGCAGCTCGATAAGCGGGCCACCAACAGCTTTCTGTATTCGCTTACCATGTTCGGCTCGGTCGGTCTCAATGGCATGAGCCTGACTGACCAACTCTATCTGGCGCAATCCAATATTGTGCGCGAGATGGCGGAGGATTCCTCCTGCGTTATTGTCGGCCGCTGCGCGGATCATGTTCTGCGCGACTTCCCGAACAAGTTCGACTTCTTTATCCACGGTTCGATCGAGGACAGGGTAAAACGCATCCAGACCTGCGGCGACTACGAGATCGAGGGCAAGACGCCCGAGTCCGCACTCGAGAAGATGGATAAGCAGCGTTCTACTTATTACAACTACTACACCGGCAAGGTATGGGGCAAGTGCGACCACTATGATCTGTGCATCAACGCCGGCCGTTTGGGTGTGGAGTATTCGACGGATATTATTTTGGAATATGTCGAACGCCTGAAAAAATAAATCTGGCTCAGGCTAGGGAAAAGAGAGAGGAGAGACGCCGCGTCATTTTTTGACGCGGCGTTTCGCTTTTTAAAGGAACCTGAGGGTAAATTTTGGCGTCTAATCAAATAAAAGGAGCGATGCGCGATGAAAAGACTATGGATCGTTCTGGCAGTATTTGTTGCAGCAGTCTTGGCTGGATTTGGACTGAGAAGCTGTCCGGCTGTGGTATCGTCGGACGATATGTGCGCCAAGCCGGTCATCTACCTCTATCCGGAGGAGCGGACTGAGGTCAGTGTCAAGCTGGATTACGATGGAGAACTGACCACGACATGGCCCGCGTATGAGGACGGCTGGAACGTGACCGCCTGCCCGGACGGCACGATTTTTGACCAGAAGGGCAACGAATACTCCTACCTCTTCTGGGAGGGCGTGTCGGACACGGAATATGATTTCTCCAAGGGGTTCTGTGTAGCGGGCGAGGACACGGCGGAGTTTCTGCGGGAGACGCTGGCGGAGATCGGCCTGACGCCCGAGGAATACAATGAGTTCATCGTTTATTGGCTGCCGCGTATGCAGGAAAATCCATATAACCTGATCGCTTTTCAGTCGGAGCGGTATACACAGGCGGCGGAGCTTACGATCACGCCGAAGCCGGACAGCGTGCTGCGCGTGTTCATGGCATGGAAGCCGCTTGCGCAGCCGCAGGAGATCGCGCCGCAGACATTTACGCCTTTCCAGCGGAAAGGCTTCACTGTGGTCGAGTGGGGCGGCACCGAGGTATCCTGAGCGGACGGAAAAGCCGGTATGTTTTTGGGATACCGGCTTTTTCTTTGTGGGTTCGGCGCTTGCGGATGGTGCAAGATCGAGAGGGGCGCAAAGTGTGCGGCGCGGGACGGAGAAAACAGAAACGGCAGGGCGGCCGTCGCTCGGGTTCTGGCGGACAGGCAATGAAATAAAGGGGATTCGATGGTTGGCGCTTGCCTCGTGAAGTTGCCGTGAAAAGCAGTGATACGTTTGCTTTGCACTTTTTAAAAATACGGTTCGGCGATTTTTTCACGGTAAGCATTTGAAGTCGTAAAGTTTGTTGAAAATTTAACATATTTCGGGCATTTATCCGGCATAGACGGACGAAAATGTACAATGTCCGCTTGAAGTGGACAAATATGCCGTGCATTTTAGTTAAAATGACCAAATCAAAAATGCAAAAAAACAGATAAAAAGTGCAAATTATTTAAAAGACATTTCTGGTAGAATAACCAGTGTAGTTTAGAGGAATCTGTTCCATTATTCCCAGATGGACAGTTCCGCTTTGTGAAAAGAAAGGGGAATCAGTTAAACCGACCAATGCAAATACTGGAGAAAGGGGAAAAACAATGCCAGATATTAGACTTACGAGAATCGACAACCGTCTGATCCATGGTCAGGTCGCAACCCAGTGGTGCGGCGTTGTCGGGGCAAACCTGCTGCTCGTTGCAAACGATGCTGTATCGACCGACGAGTTCCGTCAGGGCCTGATGAACATGGCTGCGCCTGCCTATGCGCAGACGCGCTTCTTCTCGATCGAGAAGACCATCAAAATCATTGGCAAGGCCTCGCCGAACCAGCACATTGCGATTATCTGCGAAACACCGCAGGATGTCCTGAAACTGGTGCAGGGCGGAGTGCCGATCAAAAAGGTGAACATTGGCAATATGCACATGGCGGATGGGAAACGCCAGGTTGCAACCTCCGTCGCCGTAAACGACGATGACGTGGCTTGCTTCAAAAAGCTGCAGCAGTTGGGTGTAGAACTCGAAATCAAGCGTGTTCCGGATACGCCGGCGGAAAATATCGACAAGTTGTTCAAGTGATATTAACCTGAAAGCATCTGGAAAGGAGTAAACAATGGAAATTACCATTATCCAGGCGATATTGGTCTTCGTTGTTGCCTTCATCATGGGCATCGACCAGTTCAGCTTCCTGGAATCCCTGTACCAGCCGATCGTTACCTGCCCGATCATTGGCGCCATCCTCGGCAACTTTGAACTGGGCGTCATCGTCGGCGGTTCTTATCAGCTGATCCAGATCGGCAGCATGCCGATCGGCGGT
Source organism: Candidatus Agathobaculum merdigallinarum (assembly GCA_019115425.1). GTDB lineage: Bacteria > Bacillota > Clostridia > Oscillospirales > Butyricicoccaceae > Agathobaculum > Agathobaculum merdigallinarum. The sequence continues at coordinate 26,485 of DXDO01000028.1, forward strand.
GCTCAGCCGCCTAACGCGATCCTCGGCGGCATCATGGCTACCGTGTTCGCGGTTTCTCTCGGTATGGAAGCTACGCCGGAAGGCGTTGGCGCAGCGCTCGGTCTCGCAATTCCGTTCGCGGTATTCGGCCAGTACGCTGTTACCCTTACCTTCACTCTGTTCTCCGGCATGATGGCCAAGGCTGACAAGTGTGCGGAGAATGCGGACGTCAAGGGCATCCGCAACATCAACTTCCTCGAAATGGCGTTCATCGGCGCGCTGTTCGGCATCCTGGCGGTTGCCGGTCTGTACGGCGGTTCGGCGCTCGGTTCCACCCTGCAGAACTTCTCGTTCCAGTTCTCTTGGGTCATGGCTGGTCTGGACGCTGCTGGCGGCGCAATGAAGTTCGTCGGCTTTGCTATCCTGATGAAGGTTATGATGTCCAACGAGATGTGGGGCTTCCTGCTGGCTGGTTTCGCAATGGCACTGCTGTGTGCAGCTAATGCAACGACCGCTGGTGCGACCCTGATCCTGTGCGCATTCGTTGGCGCTGCGATCGCGATCTATGACTTCTCGATCAACACCAAGATCAAGGCAAACGCTGGCGCAGGCAATATGGGAGGTGACTCGGATGGCATATAATATTCCCGAGAAATATCAGGATCTGACCCCTGCTCCGCAGCTGGACAAAAAGACCCTGAATAAGATGGTTTGGCTGTCCTGCTTCCTGCAGGCGTCCTTCAACTACGAGAGAATGCAGGCTTGCGGCTGGCTGTGGGGCATGCTTCCCGGCCTTCAGAAGATCCATACCAATAAGGAAGACCTCAAGGCTTCCATGGCACATAACCTGGACTTCCTGAATACGCACCCGTTCCTCGTAACGTTTGTAATGGGTATCGTTCTCTCGCTCGAGCAGAACAAGGCTGATACCCAGACGATCCGTTCTGTACGTATTTCTGCTGCCGGCCCGCTGGGCGGCATCGGCGACGCGCTGTTCTGGCTGACTCTGGTTCCGATCACTGCCGGCCTGACTGCAAACATGGCATTGACAGGCAGCATTGCTGGTGCAATCCTGTTCCTGCTTATCTTCAACGCGGTGCAGTTTGTCGTTCGTTTCGGCCTGATGTACTGGTCTTACGGCCTTGGCACCAAGGCGGTTACGATGCTGACCTCGAGCGCGAAGGAGTTTACCCGTGCGGCGAGCATCCTCGGCGTATTCGTAGTCGGCGGTCTGATTGCAAACTACGGCGGCACCACCGTTCGTATGATCATCGGCGACACCCAGATCAACATTCAGAGCCTGCTTGACGGCGTTCTGCCCAAGCTGATCCCGCTGCTGATTACTCTGGGTCTGTACGTTCTGATCAAGAAGGGCTGGACGCCTGTTAAGTGCATCCTGCTCATCCTGGTCTGCGGTATTGTCGGCTGTGCGTTCGGCATCTGGACCGGCAACTCCCAGGCGATGGATGCCGACGGCAACACCATCCCCGGCGGCTACACTCCGCTCGTAGAGTGGTATGAATATCCCGCACCCGCTCCGGCTGAAAAGACCGGTCAGCAGGCTTGGGATGCCCTGACCTCGGTTGTTACCGAGCTGCAGGAGTCGGGCGTTACCGTAACCATGCCTGAATAAAATCGAACAACTTAGCACGGACAGGTCCTGCTAAGGAAAGAAATAGGGGGAGATGGCGCTTGGATCATTCTCCCCCTATTGATTGAAATGAAAGAAATCAGGTGTTCATGTGAGTGTTATAACAGCGACCATTATATTCCTTCTGTTTGCGTGCTATATCGGCGTACAGATGGTCAAGAATTTCCAGCTGCGGCAGTTGAATACCTGCCTGAAAAGCAGGGATTATACTTCGGTGGAAAAACTGGCGGATATGCCGGTGTCCCGCAGGCTGCTGGGGCAGTACACATGCGACTTATATAAGCTGCGTGCGCTGTATCTGGATAAGGATGTTACCCAGTTTGACCAAATGCTGGAGCATATGGCGGCGGCCGAATATAAAAATCCTGCGGATAAAAAGAGCTTTTTGGAGCAGTACTACCACACTTTTCTGCTCAAGGAAAATAAGAAGTATGCAGATTGGCTGTTGGATGAGATCCGCAAAACAGGGGACGAGCTGTTTATACGCTACAATGAACAGGCCTATGAAGTGATGATCAATAAGCGGAGCGATCTGATCCAGACCATGGACGCACAGATCGATTCCAAAAAATATTATGGATTTCCGTTGGGCGTGATTTTGTTTATGATTGCAAAGCAATACGAGTATATTCATGATACAAAACACGCAATAATATCTTATAAGAATGCAAAGGTTTGTTTCCCGCCGAAAGCGCTGTATGTACCCGCTATACAGGAGAGCCTTGGCCGTCTGGAGCAGATGGATGGGGCGCAGGGAGACACGCCTTAAGGGATCGTCCCTTTCGATTACTATATTGAGATAGGAGAAAAACAAATGATCGGATTACTGGTTACTGGGCATGCCAATTTTGGTTCCGGCCTGACGAGTTCCCTGAACTTGATTGCCGGAGAACAGGAACATTATAAGTATGTTGATTTTCTGCCGGAGTACAGCCTGGATGATCTTTCGCGTGAACTGGCAAAGGCGATGGATGAACTGAAAGACTGCGAAGGCATCTTGGTATTCTCCGATCTGCCTGGCGGCACACCCTTCAAGACCTCGGTGGAGGTCGGATTCCCGCGCGGCAATGTGAAAGTGATCGGCGGCACCAATCTGCCGATGATGGTGGAAATCGCCATGGCGCGCAAGTTTATCGATGATCTGGATACTTTGACCCAGACAGCGCTGGATACCGGTAAGGAGCAGATCGTTCAATATGAATTTAAAAAGGTAGAGCAGCAGGAGAGCGACGACGGCATCTAATGCGCGAGCCTTATCCATATAAAACTATTTTCGGAGATGATCCCCGCCGCGCAAAACGTTTGGCGGGAACCGGAAGGAGATAATAAAAATGAGCAAGATTTTTGATGTCAGCGAAGAAAAAATGCAGCAGACCATGTCCACCTACACGCTGAATGAGATTTATCAGCAGCCTGCGACATGGAAAAAGACCTGTGACCAGATCAAGGCGCACAAGGATGAGCTCAAGAAGTTTATCGATCAGGTCGTGACCTGCGAGGATTTTGACGTGATCCTGACCGGCGCGGGCACGAGCGAATTTGTCGGCAACGCGCTGTTCCCGGCGCTTACCGGCAAGCTGAACTACAAGGTGAAGTCCTATGGCACCACGGATATCGTGGCAACGCCCGAGGCCTATCTGTCCCGCACCAAGCCCACGCTGCTGATCAGCTTCGGCCGTTCGGGCAACTCGCCGGAGTCGGTCGGCGCGATCGATGCGGCTGAGGCGGTATGCGATCATATCTACCACCTGTTTGTCACCTGCAATAAGGACGGCGCGCTGTCCAAGCGTGCGGCGACGACCGGCAACTGCTATGCCATCAATCTGACCGACGAGACGCACGATCAGAGCTTTGCGATGACCTCGAGCTTCTCCAACATGTATCTGGCGACCTACCTGTGCTTCCATCTGGATTGCCTGGATGAGACCATTGCCAAGGTGGAGAAGATCATGGCAGCAGGCCAGAGCTTCCTGGACGGCAAGTACGGCATCGCCCAGCAGATCGTCAACGAGTATGACTTCAACCGCATCGTGTATCTGGGCAGCAACTGCCTCAAGGGCATTGCGCAGGAGTCCGCGCTCAAGATGCTTGAGCTGACCGCGGGACGTGTGGTTACCATGTATGACACGCCGCTCGGCTTCCGTCATGGCCCCAAGTCGATCATTGACGACAATACCATCACGGTCGTTTATCTGAGCGATGACGCGTATACCCGCCAGTATGAGATCGACCTGATCAAGGAAATGAGCGGCCAGCGCAAGGGCAATAAGATCGTTGCCGTTATGTCCGCGGCGGATGATGCGGTATCCGCTCTGGTGGATTACACGGTCGTATATGATCTGGCTGACAAGAACGAAAATGCGCTGCTCGGCCTGGATTATATTCTGTTCGCGCAGACACTGGCGGTGCTCAAGTCCCTGTCCTTGGAGATTACACCGGATAATCCGTGCCCGACCGGTGAGGTAAACCGTGTCGTAAAGGGCGTTACGCTGTATCCGTATACCAGAGCGTAACACGGCACGCAGAAACACCGAAATAGAATGCGATTGGCCGCCGCATGACATAGAGAACACGGCGGACAACCCTGTGCGGCAGGCCAGGAAAAGGGATGGCCGCGGCCATCCCTTTTCCACAGCCGCCCTGCAGCGGCAGGAAAGCGCAGGTTTCGGTACGGCAAACATAATATAAGGAGTTTCAAAGCAATATGAATTGGGAAGTTATTCTGTGGACATGTGGCACCGTTGCGGCATTGCTGGTTCTCGCTGCGCTGGTAATATGGATTATGTCGGCGCGCAATATGAAGAAAAGCCGCGAGCGCATGGCAGGACTGCAAGAAAATATCAAAATGGGCGCTTCGGTGATGTTTTCCGGCGGAATTTACGGCAAGATTGTCGGCATTAAAGATGATCTGATTGACGTGGAGGTCAGCAAGGGCGTTGTATTGCAGATTTCCCGTTACAGCATTCAGTCTGCGGAATAAAAAGAAAAGCGCCTGTGATCAGGCGCTTTCACCGGCAGAGGCCTCCTTTGCATATTCGCTGGGGGAGACGTCATAGTATTTTTTGAAAAGCCGCGAAAAATAGTGGATAGAGCTGAAACCGAGCATGTCCGCGATTTCACTGATGGTATATTGGTTTTC
>DXDO01000029.1 GCA_019115425.1 Candidatus Agathobaculum merdigallinarum
ACAGTGGATGCGGCTCTGCTGGCCCGCGCCCACGCCGATGGTCATGCCGTCCTTGACATAGCAGACCGAGTTGGACTGGGTGTACTTGAGCGTGATAAGCGACAGGATCATGTCGTGCTTCGCACTCTCCGGCAGTTCCTTGTTGTCGGTGACGATGTTGTTCAGCAGGGCATCACTGATCTCATAGTCGTTGTATCCCTGCTCGAAGCGGATGCCGAAAATATCGCGCTGCTCGATCGGCTTGGGGACGTAGTCCGGGTCGATCTTGACGACATTGTAGCCGCCCTTGCGCTTGGTTTTCAGGATCTCGAGCGCCTCGTCCGTGTAGCCCGGGGCAATGATGCCGTCCGACACCTCGTGCGCGAGGTAGCTTGCGGTGTCCGCGTCGCACACATCGGAGAGCGCCGCCCAGTCGCCGTAGGAGCACAGGCGGTCCGCGCCGCGCGCGCGGATGTAGGCGCACGCAATCGGAGACAGCTCGTGGTCAGCCTCGACGAAGTACATCTGCTTCTCGACATCGGTCAGCGGTTTGCCGAGCGCCGCGCCCGCGGGGGACACGTGCTTAAAGGACGCCGCAGCCGGCATGCCGGTCGCCTTTTTGAGCGCCTTTACCAGCTGCCACGAGTTAAAAGCGTCGCAGAAATTGATATAGCCCGGCTTGCCGTTGAGAACCTCGATGGGCAGCTCGCCCTCGGTCATAAAGATGCGCGCGGGCTTCTGGTTGGGGTTGCAGCCGTATTTGAGTGCGAGTTCTTTCATGCGTCCTTGCCCTCCCCATGCTTGTTGCGGATCTCCTGCCAGTAGGCGCCGGTCTCCAGATCGATATAACGCACGAACAGCGCGACCTTGTTCTGCTCGTTCATGCTGCTCCACAGCATCTCGGTAAACTGCTTGATCGGCTTTTCGATGCGGATGCACTTGGGCTCGCCGCGGAAGGGCGGGAGCGGGTCGCCGTCGCACTGGTAGGTGTGGATAAAGTGGCCAAGACCGGGCACCGGCTTGTCATACTCATAGAAAAAGCGCTTGTTCGAGGTGCGGTCCGAGGTGAAGTTCTTGAGAATGGACAGGGAATACGAACCGTCCTCGTTGATGACGCCCGAAATACGCGAGGTGTAGTTCGGCGCATCCGGCTCGAACTCGCGGGTGCGCAGTGCGTCGATGTAGCTCTTGCCCTCGCGCAGATACTCGCAGATCGTGTCGGTCTGGTCGCCGTTGGTGACGACCAGCTTGCCGCCGCACTGGCGCACCGGATGGTAGATGATGAGCGAGGGATCGGTCATCTTGGAGGGGTCGTAAGCCTGCGTGCGGATGCCGTCCTCGGTCTCGACAAAGACACGGTTGCGGCTGTTCTCCGAGCGGCCCATGATGAAATACGCGACCACGTTCTGCTTGTTGTCCAGCGTGCGGCCGAAAATGATGCCGCGGCCCGGATAAGCGTTGCTGAGCAGCTCGCCCTTGATATCAAACACATTTTTGCTCATACTGCTGTCACTCCTTTTTCTTTCCTTGAGACCCATGCGCCGTTTACGGTAAGCCGTCCCGCGCAGAAGTCGGACACCGCCTGCGGCAGCAAGATCCACTCCGCCTGCTCCATCACGCGGCGCTGCAAGACCTCCGGCGTGTCGCCTTCCTCCACTTCGACCGCTTTCTGTGCAATGATCGCGCCGCCGTCCACCACTTCGGATACAAAATGTACGGTCGCGCCGGTCACCTTCACCCCTTTGGCGAGGGCGGCCTCGTGCACGCGCAGGCCGTAGTACCCCTCCCCGCAGAAAGAGGGGATGAGGGACGGATGTACGTTGATGATGCGGTTTTCCCACATCCGGCAGAAGCTGTCCGGCAGGACGGTCATAAAGCCCGCCAGCACGACAAGCCCGACGTCTTTTTCACGCAGCAGCGTGTCGAGCGAGCGGACATATGCGTCGGCATTGTCAAAATCCCTGCGCCGCAGCACGGCGGTGGGGATATCCGCCTGCACAGCGCGCTCGAGCGCATAAGCGTTCGGGTTGGACGAAACGACCAGCGCGATGCGCCCGTTTTCGATTTTATCCGCCCGCTGCGCGTCGATCAGCGCCTGCAGGTTGGTACCGCCGCCCGAAACAAAAACTGCAATGTTGATCATATCGCCTCTCCAATTATACCAGCTCAACGCCCTTGTCACCCGCGGCACACTCGCCGATGATGTACGCCTTTTCGCCTGCGGCCGAGATCGCCGCGACCGCGCGGGACGCGTCTTCCGCCGCGACCGCCAGCACAAGGCCGGCGCCCATGTTGAAGGTGTTGTACATATCGCGCTCGGGAATCCCGCCGGTCTTTGCGATCAGGTCGAACACCGGCGGCACCGGCAGAGCGTTTTTCTCGATCTTCGCGCAAACGCCCTCGGGCAGCATGCGCGGCACATTCTCATAGAAGCCGCCGCCCGTGATATGGCTGATGCCCTTGACCTCCACCTTGCCCATCAGCGACTGGATGGTTTTGACGTAGATCTTGGTCGGGGTGAGCAGTTCCTCGCCCAGCGTTTTGCCAAACTCATCGATATAGCGGCGCACCGACTTTTCGTTGATGCCGAGCGTCTTGCGCACGAGCGAGTAGCCGTTGGAATGTACGCCCGAGGAAGCTACGCCGATCAGCGCGTCGCCCTGTTTGATGCCCGTGCCGTCGATCATCTTCTCCTTATCGACCATGCCGACCGAGAAGCCCGCCATGTCGTACTCATCCTCCGGATAAAAGCCCGGCATCTCGGCGGTCTCGCCGCCGATCAGCGCGCAGCCCGCCTGACGGCAGCCCTCCGCGATGCCGGAGACCATCTGCGCGATCTTCGCGGGATGGTTCTTGCCGACCGCGATATAGTCCAGGAAGAACAGCGGCTGCGCACCGCAGCACGCGATATCGTTGACGCACATCGCGACGCAGTCGATGCCGACCGTGTCGTGTTTGTCCATCAAAAAGGCCAGCTTGAGCTTGGTGCCCACGCCGTCCGTACCGGAGACCAGGATGGGATCGGCCATGCCCTTAAAGTCCGGGCGGAACAGCCCGCCGAAGCCGCCGAGCGTGCCCATTACGCCTTTGGTAAAGGTGGATTCCACCATGGGCTTCATCAGCTTGACCGCTTCGTAACCGGCGGT
>DXDO01000030.1 GCA_019115425.1 Candidatus Agathobaculum merdigallinarum
CGGCAAGCGCCACCTGCTCAACGGCCATGGTAAGACGACCAAGCTGAAGCGCCACCTCCGCAAGGAAGGCTTCGCGGATTCCACCAACGTAGCGCAGCTCAAGCGTCTGCTGCCGTACAAGTAATCAGAACATTATCTTTCATATAGGAGGCAATTATAAATGGCAAGAGTTAAGGGCGCAATGATGACGCGCAAAAGAAGAAAGAAGATCCTGAAGCGTGCCAAGGGCTACTGGGGTGCCAAGTCTACCCACTACCGCGTAGCCAACCAGGCGGTCATGAAGAGCCTGAAGTACGCGTATATCGGCCGCAAGCACAAGAAGCGCGACTTCCGCCGCCTGTGGATCACCCGTATTTCGGCTGCTGCAAAGTCCTGCGGCATGAACTACAGCCGCTTCATGAACGGCCTGAAGAAGGCCGGCATCGACCTCAACCGCAAGATGCTGGCTGATCTGGCTGTCAACGACAAGGCTGCTTTCGCCGCACTGGTGGAGAAAGCCAAGGCTGCGCTTTAATTTCAAGCACTGCAAGTCAAAGGGAAGCCTTCCGGAAATCCGGACAGGCTTCTCTTTTTCTGTTCCCACTTTTGGAAAACCATGCTATAATAATAGCAGCAACGTATGAAAGGTGGTTTTTCCATGCAGCAGCCGATCCGAATTATCTCCCGCGCCAACAAACGGCTCTATGCGGACGCGATCCCCGGTCATTTCGCGACCAACCATTCGCACATCAATTATTATGTTGATATGTCCGAGATCAAACACAATATGTCCATGGCGCTCGAAGCGGCGCGCAGTATCGCGTTTCACTTTTCCATGGTCAGCGTGGATACGCTGATGTGCATGGAGGGTACGGAGTACATCGGCGCGTATATCGCGCGCGAACTGTCAGGCTCCAGCTTGAACGGCATGAATTCCGGCAAGGAAATCTATCTGGTCGAGCCAGACAGCAATGTCAACGGCCAGTTCATGTTTGCGGACAACCTGCGCCACATGATCGAGCATCGCAATGTGCTGGTGCTGGTCAACACCGCCTCGACCGGCCAGACGCTCTCCCAAACGCGCGAGTGCATTGAGTATTACGGCGGCCGCGTGGCGGGCTATTCCGCGCTGTTCTCCAACATTTCCGAGCTGGACGGCAAGCCGGTCGTCAGCCTGTTTTCGGGCGAGGATTTCCCGCACTACCATAACTTCGTGCGCGGCAAGAATTGTCCCGCATGTGCGGCGGGCACGCCGCTGGATGCAATCGTCACCCCGCGCGGCTATACCAAGTTATAATCCATATCCATACAAAAACCGGAAGGGCTATTCCCCTTCCGGTTTTTGTTTGGCACAGGTTTTACGCGTACAACAGCCGCCGCTCCGCGGGCAGTGCGCGCGCCGTTCGCATACCTCGACATCCCCGCCCTCGATGCGGAGCACTCTGCCGTTAACCAAACAGTCCGCGATCTTGCGGCGCGCCGTATTGTACATCGCCTGCACAGTTGTGCGCGCCACGCCCATCTGCAAGGCGGCCTGCTCCTGCTGCAAGCCCTCAAGGTCGATCAGGCGGACAGCCTCATATTCGTCCAGCCCCATGGTGACGGCTTCCACGGTGCAGCCCATGCCGCGCGGGCCAAACTCCCTGCATGACGGCAGGCCGCACACCCTGCGGCATTTTTTCGGTCTGGGCATGGGTCAGCCGTGGCAGTGCCCGCCGCAGGCATGATCTCCGTGGGATACGCAGTCGTGCCCCTCGCCGTGGTGCTCATGATGACTGCACTTGACATCCGGATTATACGCAAGCGTACCGGCCAGGAAAGCTGCGACCGCGTCGTCCGCGCTGCCCTGCACGCCGCCCAGCAGGCGGATGTTCGCCTCCGCCAGCGCCGCCTGTGCGCCGCCGCCGATGCCGCCGCAGATCAGGGTATCCACGCCCCGCGCTGCGAGAAAACCCGCCAGCGCGCCGTGGCCGCTGCCGTTGGTATCTACGATTTCAGAAGAAAGGATTTTTCCGTCCTTTGCTTCATATAGTTTGAACTGGGCGGTGTGGCCGAAATGCTGAAATACCTGCCCGTCCTCATAAGTGACTGCGATTTTCATCTGGAATACGCCTCCGTGCTTCATTTCCGGCATATGCCGGTTACTGAATATATAATAGCACATTTCCGGTATATGTCAAGAACTTTCGGTTACAGCGTGCGCCCTCTCCCATCCTTGAGCGAACAAAAGCGGCGGCATATGCCGCCGTTTGAGGCTGTCGAAAAACATAGTTTTTCGAACAGCCTCTCGATCGGAACCATGCTTCCGATCGAAAATTGCAACTTGTTGCAATTTTCGATTTTATGCGCGACACGCATTTTAACGCCGCACAGCGGCGGAATACGGTATCACGGGCTACGGCCTGCGGCGCAAAAGACTTTTTCGACAAACTGACGGCGGCATACGCCGCCTATTGTTGTTTTTACGGCCGCAGGAACTCCGGCAGGCGCCGTCTGGCCTCCAGCCGGTAGATGCGCGCCCCTTCTGAAGAGAACTTCTCCTCGTACTCGGTCATCACATTGCCCTCAAAGTCCGAATGGTGCAGGTCGAGCGAGATATTCTGGATGAGCCAGCCGAACTGGCAGATCTCCGCGAGCGTCCACTCGAAAAAGCGCTGGTTATCGGTTTTGAAACAGATATCGCCCTGCTGCTTCAAAATCTCATCATAGACCCCCAGATAGGCGCGCCATGTCAGGCGGCGCTTGCGCTGTCGGTTAGGCGGCCATGGGTCGGAAAAGTTTAAGTAGATGCGGTCGACCTCGCCGGGCGCGAACACCTCGCGCAGCTCGGCCGCGTCAAACGACACGAACCGCAGATTGGGCAGCGGATGCAGCTGACAGCGCTCGGCTGCCATGATGAGCGCGCCCTCCTCTCGCTCGACCGCAATGAAGTTGATATCCGGATGCTGCTCCGCCATGCCAATGGCGAAGCGTCCCTTGCCGCAGCCGATCTCCAGATGCAGCGGATGGTCGTTGCCGAACAGCGCACGCCACTTGCCGCGTTTTTCCTTTGGCTCAAACGCCATCACATCCGCACACGCTACAAAGCGTACGTCCAAATTTTTCTTTTTGCGCATTCTCATGCGTTAAAATTCCCCTTTTCGATTTTTCAGCCCTCTTATTATATCCTGACGGGCGTGTGTTTGCAAGAGGATTTGACATTGCGGCGGTTTATACCCTCCTCAATTATTTCTTGGGAAATCCGGCAAGCTGTGCTATAATGTTTTCATATTGATTGGGGGAAAAAAGTATGTTCAAACGTTCTAGTGGCGTGCTTGCGCATGTCACTTCCCTGCCCTCGCCGCACGGTGTGGGCACGATGGGCAAAACCGCCTATGACTTTGTCGATTTCCTTGCCGACGCACATCAGACCTACTGGCAAGTGCTGCCGCTCGGCCACACCGGCTTCGGCGATTCGCCGTACCAGTGTTTTTCCGCTGCGGCGGGTAACCCGTACCTGATCGATCTCGACCTGTTGGTCGAGGACGGCCTGCTGACCGCGGCCGAAGTCAAGGCGGGCGATTTTGAGGCCTCGCCGGACGAAGCCGACTTCGAGCAGCTCGCAGACACCCGCTGGCCGCTGTTCCGCAAGGCGTATTCCCGTGTGGATGACGAAATACGTGAGAAGATCGCTGCCTTCACCGAGGAAAACGCTGAATGGCTGCCGGATTATGCGCTGTTCATGGCGCTCAAGGAAGAGAAATACCACGACATGCCGGTCTACATGTGGCCGGATAAAGCGGTGCGCGACCGCAAACCCGCCGCACTCGAAAAGGTGACGAACGAACTGCGCGATGAGATCGATTTCCGCATCTTTTTGCAGTATGTCTTTTTCCGGCAGTGGAACACGCTACACGCCTATGCCAACAAAAAAGGCATCCAGATCATCGGGGATATCCCGATCTACGTTTCCGCGGACTCGGCAGATGTGTGGACGCATCCCAAGCTGTTCAAGCTCAAAGCCGACCGCAGCCCCAAGCTGGTTGCGGGCGTGCCGCCCGACTACTACTCCGCTACCGGCCAGCTTTGGGGCAATCCGGTCTACGATTGGGACGCACACCGCGCGGAGCACTACGCCTGGTGGATCTGGCGCATGAAGAGCAATATGGCGCTGTTCGACGTGATCCGGCTCGATCATTTCCGCGGCTTTGCGGCATACTGGGAGGTCAAGGCCACCGAGGAGACCGCCATCAACGGTCACTGGCGCAAGGGCCCGGGCATGGAGCTGTTCCACGCCATTGAGGACGCGCTCGGCCCGATCCCGCTGATCGCAGAGGATCTCGGCGTGCAGACCGACGAGGTGCGCGAACTGCTCGCGGAGAGCGGCTTCCCGGGCATGAAGGTGCTGATCTTCGGCTTTACGCCGGACTGCGACAACGATCACCTGCCGCATAACTTCGTGCCGAACAGCATCGTCTACACCTCCACGCACGATTCCCAGACCGTGTGCGAGCAGATCATGGACATCTGCACCGAGCCGGAAAAGCAGTTTGCCTACCGGTATCTGCGCACCTCGCACAGCGAAGCCATGGGCTGGAGCGCGATCAAGAGCGTGTGGGCCTCCCCTGCGCGCATCACGATGACCACCCTGCAGGACCTGCTCTCGCTCGGCGCGGACGCGCGCATGAACACGCCCGCGACCATCGGCGGCAAAAACTGGCGCTGGCGCGTGCGCAAGGAAGCGCTCAACCCGACCGTCGCCGCCATGCTGGGCGAAATCACGAAGACCTATATGAGATAAACGCTGCGCCCGGCGCAGCACCCCATTCCCACAAGCGACAAGATAAAGGATAGCGATAGTATGAAAATCACCACAGCAATTTTTGATTTGGACGGTACCCTGCTCAACACGCTGGGCGACCTGTGCGACAGCGTCAACTGCGCGGTGATGCGCCGCGGCTTCCCGGCCGTCACTGAGGAGCAGACGCGCCAGCGCGTCGGCAACGGCGTGCGCAACCTGATCCGCCAGTGCATCCCGGAAAACAAATGCACGGAAGCGATGATCGACATCTGCCTGGACGAATTCCGTACCGCCTACACCGAACGCATGATGAACCGCACCCAGCCGTACGACGGTATCCAGCCCCTTCTGAAACAGTTGAAAAAGGCCGGGGTATCGGTCGGCGTGCTGTCCAATAAGTATGACCTGGCTGCCAAAAGCCTGATCCGGCATTATTTCGGCGATCTGGTGCAGATCACGTACGGCGAGCGTCCGGATACCCCCCGCAAGCCCGACCCGACCAGCGCGCTCCAGCTGCTGCGCGAGCTGGGCGGCGACCCGGCCACAACGCTCTACATCGGCGACAGCGCGGTCGATATGCAGACTGCGAAAAACGCCGGGCTGACGGCCGTGGGCGTGACCTGGGGCTTCCGCAGCGCTGCGGAACTCAAGGCGGCGGGCGCGGACGCGCTTGTCGATGCCCCCGCCGAGCTGCTGCCCCTGTTCGAACGCGGCCTGTTCAATGTGGACGCGATCTGCAAGGCGTTCACCAGCCGCGGATTTGGCTTTACTTACTTCCCGACGGCGGCGGATGCCCTCCCCTATCTGACCGATACCTGTGCCGGCCGGTCGGTCACGCTCGGCGGCTCGATGACGCTTCAGGAAATGGGCTTCCCCGATGCGTTCTCGAACAGCACCGCAGTCCATTGGCACTGGGTCCGGAAGGGCGAATATTTCCAGAAGCCGGACATCTACCTTTCCTCTGCCAACGCGCTGAGCGAGAACGGCGAGGTCGTCAACATCGACGGCACCGGCAACCGGGTATCCGCCACGCTGTTCGGCCCCAAACGCTGCATCTTTGTATGCGGCATCAATAAGCTGTGCCCCGATCTGGAGAGCGCAGTGGAGCGGGCGCGGCATGTCGCGGCGCCGCTCAACGCTAAGCGCCTTGGCGTCCAAACGCCCTGCGCGGTGGACGGCAAGTGCCACGACTGCAAGAGCCCGGCGCGCATCTGCCGCGCAATGACCATCCATATGGGTCCGCCGCTCGGCATGGAACGCTGCGAAATCGTGCTCATCGGCGAGCCGCTCGGATATTGATTGCACCAACCGATATACGGCGTGTTTTGGAATAAAACACGCCGTTTTTTCCGCCTGCAACCGCAGGTTGCGGGATTTCCAGCCAAACTTGGTGGTATGCAAACCGCTTTTTCATTAAAATAGAGCCATCAAGCAAGGAGGTAATCAAACATGACGCTTGGAGAAAAAATCATCAGCCTGCGCAAAAAGCGCGGGTTGTCGCAGGAGGAGCTGGCAATCACGCTGGGCGTGTCGCGGCAGGCGGTCAGCAAATGGGAAACCGGGGTATCAC
>DXDO01000031.1 GCA_019115425.1 Candidatus Agathobaculum merdigallinarum
GGACATCGACGCGGCCATGGCGGGCGCGGCGGAAGCGCGCAAAGCCTTCCTGACCGGCACCGACCACGACTGCGCGAAATACGCGGCGCTGCGCAATATTCTGCACCAGAAGGGCAAGGCGATGGAGATCCTCGTCAACTACGAGCCTGCACTCGTCATGCTGGGCGAGTGGTTCAAGCAGCTGTTCGACGAGTCCGAGGGTAAGGACCACAAGGGCATCTTCGCGACCTCGGCCAACTTCTCGACCGACCTGCACTCGATCGGCCAGTTCATCCAGGACGGCACGCGCAATATGTTTGAGACCGTTGTCTGGGTGCGCGAGCCGCGCTCGGAGAGCTATATTGAGGAGACTGCCGAGGATATCGACGGTCTGAACTACCTCGCGGGCAAGAGCGTGCAGTTCGTCAACTCTAAGGCGTATCAGGGCACGCTGATGGCGCATATGGACGGCGGCACGCCCAATATCATCATCGAGATCGACAAGGCGGACGCATGGCACTTCGGCTATCTGGTGTACTTCTTTGAGAAGGCGTGCGGCATCTCCGGCTATCTGCTGGGCGTCAACCCGTTCAACCAGCCGGGCGTCGAGGCGTACAAGAAGAACATGTTCGCCCTGCTCGGCAAGCCGGGCTTTGAGGAGAGACGCAAGGAGCTCGAAAGCCGGCTCGGTTGAAGCGAGCCGCTTCAACCGAAGGCTTTGCCGAACAAAGTTCGGACAAAGCCTGAGCGCGATATTTGCGCGCCGCGATGCGTCACACAAAATCGCTTTCCTGTATCAAATCCGAGGTGCATACCCTCGGATTTGATGAAACCGGCCGCAGACCGCGGCCGGTTTCTGTTTTATGCGCGCCTGCGGCGCGGCGTGGGGGAAGATGCCTCTTTTGTTCGGCGCGCGGCTATGGTATACTGGAGGCAGGATAGACAGGATGGAGGGAAGCATATGAAATTACCGAGGAAATGGTCAAAAATCGGGCACGGCTTGCTGCTGGCAGGCGTGATCGGGCTTCTTCTTGAGCTGTTGTTTTGGATACCGAACATGGAGGTCGGTTGGAAAGATATCGCGGCTGTCATTTGGATGGTGTTGAGCATCGTGTTTGCGTTCGGCGGTTTGGCGCTTTTGAAGTGGAAATGCAAATGCCCGCACTGCGGCAGATGGAGCGCGCCGCCGTGGCCGTGGTCGGAAGATGCCGTCCGGTTCTGTCCGCACTGTGGCAACAGGCTGGAATACGACGATACATAAAAGTGGAGGGAAAAATGACAAAAAAGGACAGGATAGCGGGATCTCAAACGTGGTTTTTATATTTCTGGACGTACTGCGTGCTCGGCTGGTGCTACGAGGTGTTTCTCGAGGTCGTGGTGTACCGCTGGGGCTTTTCCAACCGCGGCTTTCTGTGGGGGCCGTATCTGCCGGTGTACGGCGTGGGCGCGCTGCTCATTCTGGGCTGCCTGCGCGGGCTGACGAAAAAGCCGCTGCGCGTGGGGCGGGTCAACCTTATGCCGGCGGTCGTGTTCCTTGCGGTGGTGGCGCTGACGACCGTGGTCGAGCTGATCGCAAGCTATCTGCTCGAGTGGATGACCGGTGGCTGGCTGTGGGACTACACGCGCTATGCCATCCAGTGGCAGGGGCGCATCTGCCTGAGCGCGAGCCTGCGGTTCGGCGTAGGCGGCATGATCATCCTGTATCTTTTGCAGCCGCTGCTTGAAAAGGGCATGGACTGGCTGGGTGACCGGCGGCGCCGGATCGCGTTTGCGGTGTTGTTCACCGTATTCGTGCTGGACTGCATCGTCCGCGTGATACGGCTATAAAATTTTGAAACGGGGAAACCAACAATGAAGAAAATCTATCTTGCGGGCTTTGATGTATTCGCGCCGGACGCCAAGCAGCGCGGCGCAAAGATGAAAATGTTATGCGCCGAGCGCGGCTTTATCGGCCTGTATCCGTTCGACAACGAGGCGGATAACGCGCCGGATATTTTCGCCGGCAACTGCGGCCTGATCGACCAGGCGGATATCGTGATCGCGAACCTCAACCCCTTCCGCGGGGACGAGCCGGACAGCGGCACCTGCTTTGAGGTCGGCTATGCCTTTGCCAAAGGCAAAACCGTCTACGGCTACGTGTCGGACGCGCGCACGCTGCAGGAAAAGCTGGGCGAAACGGATAAAGACGGCTTTTCGGTCGAGAATTTCGGCCTGCCGCTTAACCTGATGCTTTCGTGCGCGGCGAAGATCGTCGAAGGCGATTTTGCAAAAGCGCTTGCAGTCTGCGCAGCCGAGCAGGCATAACCAAAACAAAAAATGGCACACTAAGTCCCGGTGATTTGTGATGAAAAAACAAACAGCGGGGCTTTTTCTTTTGGGGGCGGGCGGCTATTCGCTGCTCGAGATCGCGTGGCGCGGCTACACGCACTGGACCATGGCGCTGACCGGCGGCGCAGTGCTGGTGGGGCTGAACCACCTGCGTGCCCGCGTCAAGGACGAAAAACCGCTTGCACGCTGCCTGTGCGGCGCGGCGTGCATCACGGCGGCGGAATATGTGGTCGGCTGCACGGTCAACCGCGTGTACCACATGAACGTGTGGGACTATTCGCGCGAGCGCGGCAACATCCAGGGGCAGGTGTGTCCAAAATACGCCGCGCTTTGGGTCGCGCTTGCCGCGCCCTTTATGCTGCCCAAATAAAAACCTTGCAATACGGGGCGCGGCAGGCGTATAATGGCGTTGGCAATATGCCGGAAAAGGAGATGCGCCATGCTGATCGCAGTCATAGCAGACAACAGCCATATCCGTGTCAATGGGTTCAAGGGAGACGAGCTCGCAATGACCGCTTCCATTGCAACCGAACCGCGGCAGACGGTTGACTACTATATCTGTATATTCGATCAGCTGTTTTCGTTCAACGGCGTGAAAAAGGAACGGATCGAGGGCGTTGTGCTCGGCTCGGTCGTGCCGCAGCTGACAGGCGCGCTGAGCAGCGCGCTGGGCTGGGTGACCGGACGGCGGGTGCTGAACGTATCGAGCGGGGTCAAGACCGGTCTGAACATCCGGTCGGATCAGCCGCAGCAGGTCGGCGCGGACCGTGTCGCGGCGGCAGTCGCGGCCAAGGCGCGCGGCAAGCTGCCCTGCGTAGTGGTGGACTGCGGCGCCGCGACCACCTTCACCGTGCTCGACCAGGACGGCGCGCTGGTCGCTTCCGCGATCACAGCGGGCGTGCGCATGTCGCTTGACGCGCTGCACGCGCAGTCGGCGCAGCTGCCGACGGTCGCGCTGGATAACGGCGTGAAATACGACGTGCTGGCGCGCAACACCGCGGATGCGATGCGCGTGGGCGCGGTGGTCGGCGCGGCGGCGATGATCGACGGTATGGTCGCGCGGTACGCCGAAGCGCTGGGCGAAACGCCGCAGGTGTGGCTGACCGGCGAGGGCGGACAGCTGGTTGCGCGGCATATCGAGACCTGCTGGGACGGCGCGGACGATCTGGTATTCGAGGGACTGCGCCTGATCTGGGAGAAAAACCACCCGAACCGGTAAAATGCCAGAATAAGCCCTGTACCCGACGATGAGGGCGGGACGGGAGCAGGAGGAAAAGTAAATATGAAAAGCAAGACATTTGATATCCGAACCATGACGCAGCTGGCGCTGCTGACGGCGATCACGCTGGTGCTGGCGTATACGCCGATCGGCTATCTGCCGCTCGGGCCATTCAATGTGTCCTTCCTGTCCGTGCCGGTGTGCATCGGCGCGGTGGTCATGGGGCCGGGCGTGGGCGCGTTCCTCGGGCTGGTATTCGGCCTGACGAGCTTCGGCAACGCTTTAAGCGGCGGCTCGGTGATGGGCGTGGCGCTGATGGCGGTCAGTCCGGTGGGCTATTTCGTGCAGTCGGTCGTGGGCCGTGTGCTCATGGGCCTGTGTACGGGCCTGATCTTCCGTGCGGTGCGCAGGGTGGATAAGCGCGGCTTTGTCAGCTATGTGGCCGCCGCGGTGAGCGCCCCGCTGCTCAACACCGTGTTTTACATGGGCCTGATGTGCCTGATCTTCTACAACTGCGACTATGTGCAGAATATGGTCGCCACGACCGGAGCAGCCAACCCCATCCTGTTCGTGCTGGCGGTCGTCGGCGTGCAGGGACTGGTCGAGGTAGTGGTGTGCGGTGTGATCGGCTGCATCATCAGCAAGGCGGTCGATGCGGCGCTGGGACGACGTACAGCGGCGCGGTCGGCGGCCGTTCCAGCCGAGGCGCTCGCAGAGGGCGCAAACGGCTACCTACCGCCCGCTGAACCGACTGCGGCAGAGGAGCAGGAGGTCACAGTTGTGATGCCTGTAGCGGATAAAACGTCTGAAAAATAAAAATCAGCCGGAAACGGCGGTTTCTTCCAATTTAGCGGGAGAAACCGCCGTTTTTGCATCTTAGAAAACCTTTCCACGGCCAAAGGCTGAGCGCACAGCCAAAAATCCCAAGGGAATAGCAAAGGTTCACAGGCTTTTCTCTGCCCTCGCGTGGCATAGTAAAAAACGGAGGTGAAAAAAGTGCATCAAAGCAAAGCGAAAAAAATCGCAATTTCCTTGCTTCTGACCCTTGCGATGCTGGTTTCCGCGCAGGCGGCCGAGATCTCCTCGCTTATCCCGATCGGGCACACGGTGGGGATCAAGATGAGCGCGGAAGGCGTTCTGGTCGTGCAGCTGAGCGATGTGCAGACCGGAGACGGTGCGGTCTGTCCCGCGCGTGACGCCGGCATCGCCGAGGGCGACATGATCGTCAGCGTAAACGGCGCCTCAATCAGCTCTAACGATGATCTGCAAAAACAGATCGCGCTTTCCGGCGGGCAACCGGTGGAGCTTGAAGTGGTGCGCGACGGCGCGAGCCAGACGATAACGGCGACGCCGTGCGCGGACGAGGACGGCGTGTACCGTATCGGCGTGCTCGCGCGCGACAGCATGGCAGGCATCGGCACGCTGACCTATGTCGATCCGGAGACCGGCGCATACGGCTCGCTCGGCCACGGGATCTGTGACAGCGAGACCGGCGTGCTCATGCCGCTGAAAGAGGGCAGCCTGATTTACTCGATCGTCGGCTCGGTGCAGCGCGGCGAGGTCGGGGAACCGGGCGCGCTGCAAGGCGAATTTACCACCGACGGCACGCTGGGCACGGTGGAAGAAAATACCGAAAGCGGGATTTTCGGCACCATGACGGACAGCTCTCTTTATGCGTCGCTGGAATCCGTTCCAGTCGCATCCGAGGATGAGATCCAGGTAGGCGACGCAGAGATCCTGACCAATGTGGAAGGAGACGTCGTCGAAAAGTATTCTGTGCAGGTTATCAAGGTTTATCCGGCGGACGACAAATACGGCCGCGGCATGATGCTGCGCGTCACCGATCCGGAACTGCTGGAGAAAACCGGCGGCATCGTGCAGGGCATGTGAGTGTTATATAATAAGAACAACACAGGAATTGTCTCAAAATGAGATGGTTTTGGCGTTTTTCCCTTTTCATTGACCTTGAAAAGTGCGTCGTGCGCAGACGCGGGAAGACTCTACATTACAGCTGTAAAATTCAAATGGATAGAAGGATGTGATATAAATAGCTTAACTGAATATTTTGGTTCGGATAGAACCATGAGAAGCGGCAAAGCGGCAGAGTGATCTGACGTCTTGCCGCTTTTCTATTGCGTGAGAGACAGCCTCACAGGAACATTAAAAGAGGACAAAAGGGGAGAATTCATAATGTATCTGTTCATCCACAGGCAGCGCCCGCCGCCTATCCCAGCCCTGTCAAAATCGGAGAGTTTCATGGAATTTCATATATAGAAGAGGCCGCCTTTCACATTCTCTGAAAGGCGGCCTTTTTGCGTTTATGGAGTTCATGTTAAACCGCCAACTCACATCGATAAACACAATTGGGAGGAGAAACGCAATGAGAAAAAAACTGAAGCGACTTACATCAATGGCACTTGCCTTTATCTTGTCCGTGTCGGCATTTCCGGCCACAGCCTTTGCCGCGTTGGACAGCACCAGCACCCTTGCTGAAGTAACGGCAAAGTTCATCGACGCAGAGAACGGCAAAGAGATCATCCAGCCGGAGACGTATAGCGTCACGCATGAGGAAAAGTCGCCGCAGGAGATCGAAAACTACACCTACGTCGATTACGCGGAAAGCGTCGAGTACGTCTACTCACATAAAGACCTGACGTATAT
>DXDO01000032.1 GCA_019115425.1 Candidatus Agathobaculum merdigallinarum
CGACCAGAAGACCACCTCGCAGAACCCGCGCTCGACGGTCGGCACGGTCACCGAGATCTATGACTACCTGCGCCTGCTCTGGGCGAACATCGGCACGCCGCACTGCCCCAAGTGCGGCAAGGAGATCCACCAGCAGACGATCGACCAGATCATCGACCGGCTGATGGCGCTCGAGGAAAAGACGCGCGTGCAGATCCTCGCGCCGGTCATCCGCGGCAAAAAGGGCGAGCACGTCAAGGTGTTCGAGGACGCGCGCAAACAGGGCTATGTCCGCGTGCGCGTGGACGGCGAGGTGCGCGACCTTGCCGAGGAGATCAAGCTCAAAAAAACCCAGAAGCACAACATCGAGATCGTGGTCGACCGTGTGGTCATCCGCCCGGACGCGCGCGGCCGCATCACGGACTCGGTCGAGACCGCGACCGCGCTGTCGGGCGGTCTGGTGATCGCGGACGTGATCGGCGGAGAGCCGCTTTCGTTCTCGCAGAACTATGCGTGCGAGGACTGCGGCATCTCGATCGAAGAGCTGACCCCGCGCATGTTCTCGTTCAACAACCCGTACGGCGCGTGCCCGGTGTGCACCGGCCTCGGCATGCAGAAGCGCGTCGACCCGGAGCGCATCATCCCGAACCCCAAGCTGTCCATCAAGCAGGGCGCGATCCGCGCGTCCGGCTGGGGCAATGCCGATCCGGGCACGATTGCGGCCATGTACTACAACGCGCTCGGCAAAAAGCACGGCTTTACGCTCGACACCCCGATCGAAGAACTGTCCGACGCGGCAATGCACGAGCTGCTGTATGGCACGGAAGAGCCGCTTGAGTTGTCGGTCAGCCGTGTGTCGGGCGGCGTGATGCGCCAGCCGTTCGAGGGCATTGTTACGAATCTTGAGCGCCGGTACAAGGAAACCTCGAGCGACTATGCGCGCTCAGAGATTGAGGAGTGCATGAGCGAGATCCCGTGCCCGGCGTGCCACGGCCGTCGCCTGCGGCCTGAGGTGCTTGCGGTCACGATCGGCGGGCTGAACATTGCGGAGTTTTCGGAGAAGTCGGTCGTCAAGGCGATGGAATTCTTGCAGACCCTGCGCCTGACCGAGATGCAGCATAAAATCGGCGACCGCGTGATCAAGGAGATCAAGGACCGGCTGGGCTTCCTGCAGTCGGTCGGCCTGGAATACCTGACCCTGTCGCGCGCGTCGGGCACGCTGTCCGGCGGCGAGAGCCAGCGTATCCGGCTCGCGACGCAGATCGGCTCGTCGCTCATGGGCGTGCTGTATATCCTGGACGAGCCGTCCATCGGTCTGCACCAGCGCGACAACGACAAGCTGCTCGCGACGCTGGGGCGTCTGCGCGACCTCGGCAATACGCTGATCGTGGTCGAGCACGACGAGGATACCATGTTCGCCGCCGACCATATCGTCGACATCGGCCCGGGCGCGGGCCGCAACGGCGGCGAGGTCGTGTTTGAGGGCACGGTAGATGAACTGCTGAAGAGTGAAAAGTCCATCACCGGACAGTACCTGTCCGGCCGCAAGTGCATTCCCGTACCGGATGTCCGCCGCAAGGGCAATGGCAAAAAGCTGGTTGTCAAAGGCTGCGCGGTCAACAACCTCAAGCACACGGACTTCACCATCCCGCTGGGCACGTTCACCTGCGTGACCGGTGTATCCGGCTCGGGCAAGTCCTCGTTTGTCAACGAGATCTTGTACAAAAAGCTCGCCGCCGAGCTCAACGGCGCCAAGACGCGCGCGGGCGCGCACGATAAAATCACCGGCCTGTCCTATCTGGACAAGGTCATCAACATCAACCAGTCGCCTATCGGGCGCACGCCGCGTTCCAATCCGGCGACCTACACCGGCGTATTCAACGATATCCGCGATCTGTTCGCCAAAACGGCGGACGCCAAGGCGCGCGGCTACGGGCCGAGCCGGTTTTCCTTCAACGTCAAGGGCGGCCGGTGCGAGGCCTGCGCGGGCGACGGCCTGCTGAAGATCGAGATGCACTTCCTGCCGGATGTGTATGTACCCTGCGACGTGTGCAAGGGCAAGCGGTACAACAAGGAGACGCTCGAGGTGCGCTACAAGGGCAAGAACATCTACGAAGTGCTCGATATGACGGTCGATGAGGCGTGTGAGTTCTTCGCCAACGTGCCCAAGATCGCGCGGCGGCTTGAAACCATGCGCGAGGTCGGGCTTGGCTACGTCAAGCTCGGGCAGTCGTCCACCACGCTGTCCGGCGGCGAGGCGCAGCGCGCCAAGCTCGCCACCGAGTTGTCCAAGCGCCCCACCGGCAAGACCATCTATATCCTCGACGAGCCGACCACCGGCCTGCACGTCGCGGACGTACACCGTCTGGTGAATGTGCTGCAAAAGCTGGTGGACGCGGGGAACACCGTGGTCGTCATCGAGCATAATCTGGATGTCATCAAGACCGCAGACTATATCCTCGACCTTGGTCCCGAAGGGGGCGACGGCGGCGGACGTCTGGTCGTATCCGGCACGCCGGAGGAGGTCGCGGCGTGTGAAAACTCCTACACCGGACAGTATCTGAAACCGGTGCTGGAACGTAAAAACCATGTAAAAAGCGAAGAATAACAAACTTTTAGGAGCGATTAGCGGGTATTCTGTTGTGGAATGCCCGCTTTTTGCAATTTGCATAAAAATGTTGAGCTTCTGGGCGTGTTTTGGTATAATAATCGTAATAAAAAATAAATGAGGGAGTTTGTTATGAAAACAAAGCGATGGGTCATCGCCGCGCCCGACCGGGCGCGTGTGGGTGCGCTCTCGCGCGAAGGCGAGTATGCGCCGCTGACGGCTGCGGTGCTTGCGGCGCGTGGGATCGACACCCCGCAGGCTGCGGCGGCGTACCTCAGCCGCGATCGATCCGGCCTGTGCGATCCGCTGCTGTTGACCGACATGGATAAGGCTGTGGCGGTCATTCGCAGCGCGCTGGAGCGGGGCGAGCATATCGTCGTCTACGGCGATTACGACGTGGACGGCGTCACCGCTACCTGCATTCTGGTGGATTACCTGCGCAGCCGCGGCGCGGTATGTGAATATTACATCCCCAACCGTCTGCGCGAGGGCTACGGCCTGTCCCGCGAGGCGATGGAACGACTCTATGAGCAGGGTACGCGCCTGCTGATTACGGTGGACTCCGGCATCACGGCGGATGCGGAGATCGCGGTCGCGCGCGAGCTTGGGATGCGCGTTGTGATCACCGACCATCATGAGTGCCACGACACGCTGCCGGAGGCGGACGCGGTTGTGGACTGCAAGCGGTCGGACTGCCGCTATCCGTTCGACAGTCTGGCGGGCGTGGGCGTGGCGTTCAAGCTGATCTGTGCGCTTGAGGGCGACGCGGATGCGGCGCTCGACCGCTACGCCGATCTGGTCGCGCTGGGAACGGTGGCGGATGTGATGCCGATTGTGGGCGAAAACCGCGTCATCGTGGCCGAGGGATTGAAAAAAATGGCCGAGACCAGCAATGTCGGTTTGGAAATGCTGCTGCGGGAAGCGGGCATGAAGCACAAGCGCCTGACCTCGTCCACCATCAGCTTTGTGCTGGCGCCGCGCATCAACGCGGCAGGGCGCATGGGGCATGCCGAACTGGCGGCCGAGCTGTTTTTGACGCACGACCCCGTGCGCGCGCAGACGCTCGCCGCGCGCCTGTGCGAGCAGAACAAGCTGCGGCAGAATGAGGAGAACGAGATTTTGACACAGGCGCTTACCCGCCTGCGGAAGGAATATAACCCGCTTGAGGATAAGATCATTGTGCTGGCGGGCAAGGGCTGGCACCACGGCGTGATCGGGATTGTCTGCTCGCGCCTGTGCGACCGCTATGGCTGCCCAGTGGTGCTGATCGCGCTGGATGAGGACGGAACGGGCAAGGGCTCGGGCCGGTCGGTGGGGGGCTTTAACCTGTTTGAGGCGCTGTCCTCCTGCTCGGATCTGCTTGAGCGCTACGGCGGCCATGAGCTTGCCGCCGGTTTGACCGTGAGCGCGGATAAGATCGACGAGCTGCGCGCGCGTCTGCGGGATTACGCGGAAGCGCATATCTCCATGGCGGAGCTGGTGCCCCAGCAGCATATCGACTGCATGGTGCGGCCGGAGTGGCTGACCATTCCGAATATCGAGGCGCTTTCCGTGCTCGAGCCGTACGGTATGCGCAACCCCGAGCCGGTGTTCTGCATAAAAAACATGACGGTGGAGGATATCACGCCGATTTCGTCCGACCGGCATGTGCGCCTGACGCTGATGAGGGATGGCATGCGGTTTTCTGCGGTGCTGTTCGGCACGGGCGCGGGCGGCCTCGGCTTTGTCGAGGGCAACACGGTGGACGCGGCCTTTCACCTTGAGATCAACGAGTTCCGCGGCCGCCGTTCGGTGCAGCTGACGCTGTGCGACGTGCAGCTGAGCGAGTGCGAGCACATGGCGGACCAGAAGCTGCTCAACGTATACAACACCTACATGGCCGACGGGCCGCTGACCGCGCGCGAGGCGCGCCTTCTGCTGCCCGACCGCAAGGATCTGGTGGCAGTGTGGCGGCACATCGTGTGCCGCGCGGAGGACGGCCGGCTGTCCGTGCCGGACGGGGCGCTTTCGCGCCGCGTGGCGTGGGAGAGCCGCCGCGATATCAACATCGGCAAGCTGTTTGTGTGCCTGGACGTGTTTTCTGAGTCGGGGCTGATCAGCTACCATTTCAAAGAGGGGATGCTCAACATCCTGCTCAAGCCTTACAAGGGTAAGGCGGATATATCTGGTTCGGTCGTTCTTGCCACGCTGCAAAGCATGGCGGGATGAACGGAATGGGGGAACAAAGTATGCAGAACAAACTGGATTTTTTGCTTGAGCGCGTGCAAAAGCAGAACTCGCAGGCCAACATCCGCAAGATTCGCGCGGCCTATGAATGCGCCGCGGCGGCGCACGAGGGGCAGAAGCGCAAAAACGGCGAGCCGTATATCATCCATCCGGTCTCGGTGGCGGAAATTGTGGTCGAGATGGGGCTGGACACGGACTCGATCTGCGCCGCGCTGCTGCATGACTGCATCGAGGATACGGATTTCGGTTATAAAGAAATTGAGAATAAGTTCGGCACGCCGGTTGCCGAGCTGGTGGACGGCGTCACCCGCCTGGGCATGCTGCGCTATTCCAAGGAGCAGGAGCAGTTTGAAGACCTGCGCAAGATGTTCCTTGCCATGGCCAAGGACATCCGCGTCATTTTGATCAAGCTGGCCGACCGCCTGCACAATGCGCGCACCTTCCAGTATCTGCCCGAGCGCAAGCAGCGCGACAAGGCGCTGGAGACCATGGAGATTTACGCCCCCATCGCGCACCGTCTGGGCATGAGCCGCATCAAGTGGGAGCTGGAGGATCTGTGCCTCAAGGTGCTCGACCCGATCGGGTATAACGAGATCGTCGAGGGCCTGAAAGCCCAGAGCGAACAGCACGAGGAGTTCCTCAAGGGGATTCAGGAGCGCATCAGCGAAAAACTCAAGGAAGCGAACATCCCCAACACCATCTCGGCGCGCGTCAAGCACATCTATTCGATTTACCGCAAAATGTACGCCCAGCACAAGACCATCGACGAGATCTACGATATCTGCGCGGTGCGCGTGATCGTGGATACGGTTGCGGACTGCTACAATGTGCTCGGCTATGTGCACGACCTGTATAAGCCCATTCCCGGGCGTTTTAAGGACTATATCTCCACGCCCAAGCCCAACGGCTACCAGTCGCTGCACACGACGGTCATCGGCAGGGCGGGCGTGCCCTTCGAGATCCAGATCCGCACCACCGAGATGCACAAAATGGCGGAATACGGCGTTGCGGCGCACTGGAAATACAAGCAGGGCCTGAGCAAAAAGGGCAACGAGGAAGCCTTTGCGTGGATTCGCCAGCTGCTCGAAGCGCAGCAGGACACCGAGGCGGAGGATTTCATCAAGAATATCAAGGTCGATCTGTTCGCGGATGAGGTATTCGTGTTCACGCCCAAGGGCGACGTGGTCAACATGCCCGCAGGCGCGACCCCGATCGACCTGGCATACGCCATTCACTCGGCGGTCGGCAACCGCATGACCGGCTGCAAGATCAACGGCCGCATCGCGCCGATCGACAGCCAGCTGAAAAACGGCGATATCGTCGAGATCCTGACCTCCAAGGAGGCGCACGGACCCAGCCGCGACTGGGTAAAGATCGTCAAGACGACCGAGGCGCGCAACAAGATCAAACAGTGGTTCAAGAAGGAGTGCCGCGAGGAGAATATCATCAATGGCCGCGAGGATCTGGACCGCGAGCTGCGCGCCAACCTGCTGTACAACGGCTTTTATGAGAACGAGGAAGTGCAGAAGAACACGCTCAACAAGTTCTCGTTCGGCACGATGGATGAACTGTATGCCGCCATCGGCTACGGCGGCATCACGCTGACCAAGGTCATCAACAAGGTCAAGGACGACGTGGGCAAGCTGCGCCGCCAGCGCGAACTGGCCGAGCGCGCCGCGCATCCGCAGCCGGAGCAGCCGCACAAGCGCATCACCAAGAGCGCGACCGGCGTGGTGGTCGAGGGGATCGACAACTGTCTGGTCAAGTTCGCGCGCTGCTGTACGCCCATCCCGGGCGACGAGATCGTCGGCTTTGTCACGCGCGGCTACGGCGTGTCCATCCACCGGCGGGACTGTGTCAACGTGCATATCAATGAGGACCCCGACCGCTGGCTGCATGCCTGGTGGGACGAGGACCTTGTGGTGTCCGACCGTTCGAACCGGTTCTCGACCGGCCTGCAGATCTCCACGCGCAACCGCATCGGCGTGCTGAGCGATGTGACCGCAGTACTTGCGGCGGGCAAGATCAATGTACACGAGATCTCGGCGCGCGACCTCAACGACGGATTTGCCATCATCAACGCGCTGGTGGATGTGGCGGGCGTGCACCAGCTCGACAATCTGATCAGCCGCATCCGGTCGATCAAGGGCGTGGTGGATGTGACGCGAACGGTAGACACAAACTGAAAGATTCGATTGCGGCGTACAGCCGCAATCGAGGGGGGACGCACCGCGGCATAGCCGCGGATGCATCCCAGAAAGCGAAAAAGTTCCGACAAGCGAAACTTTTTCGCTTTTAGGAGAATAAAAACTGTGATACATGCTCCCAGTTTTTATGAAAAATGCCGCGAAGCGGCATTTTTCCGTTAGAAGCTGTGTGGTTTGGTACAGATTTAGGAAACGGAGATAAACTTATGAGGGCACTCATTCAGCGCGTGGCGCGCGCGTCGGTGACGATCGACGGCGCGGTGCACGGCAAGATCGGGCAGGGCTTTCTGGTGCTGCTCGGCATTACGGACGGGGATACTGTGGAGGACGCGGTATATCTCGCGGACAAGACGGTCAAACTGCGCGTGTTTACGGATGAAAACGACAAGATGAACCGCTCGCTCGCAGACGTGGGCGGCGGGATTCTGGTGGTATCGCAGTTTACGCTGTATGGGGACTGCAAAAAGGGCAACCGGCCGAGCTTCACCGCCGCCGCGCGTCCGGAGACTGCGATCCCGCTGTATGAAGCGTTTATCGCGCGCTGCCGCGAGAGCGGCCTGCCGGTCGAAACCGGCGAGTTCGGCGCGGATATGAAGGTTGACCTGCTCAACGACGGGCCGGTCACACTGTGGATGGACACCGCTCAGATGCGGTGAAGAAAAGGAGACAGCTTATGAAAATCATGCAGCTTTGCGTCGGCATGGTCGGCACGAATTGCTATATTGTATACGATGAAAACACCCGCGAGGCCGCGGTGATCGACCCGGGCGACAACGCGCCCTCGATCCTGAACGCGGTCCAGCAGGAAAAGCTCGCGGTCAAGTACGTTCTGCTGACGCACGCGCATTTCGACCATATCCTTGCCGCGCATGAGGTGTTGGAGGCGACGGGCGCGCAGTATGTCGTGCCGGAGGGCGATCTGTGGCTGCTGGACCGCAATAATATGGGCCAGTTCCGCTCGCTCGCGCGCACCTATATCGAGGACAAACCGGATATTCTGGCAAAGGAGGGTACGGAGGTCACCTTCGGCGGCATCACTGCGACTTATATGAACACGCCCGGCCACACGCCCGGCTCGTCGGTCATCCAAATGGGCGACTGCCTGTTTACGGGCGACACCCTGTTCCGCCACGAATGCGGCCGATGCGATCTGGAGGGCGGCGATTTCGGCCAGATGCTCCAGTCGCTGAAGCGTCTGCACGACCTTGACGGCGACTACAAGGTGCTGCCCGGGCACGAAGGCCTCTCCACCCTGTCTGAGGAACGTGCGGCCAACCCGTATATGCTGCAGGCGGTCGGGAAACGATGATCTATACGCTGGAAGGCCACGACCTCAAACATGCGGTCGAGGAAATGCTGTTCCATCTGCTGCCTACCGCGACGCTGACGCGCGCAGATGCGGCGGGGGAGGGCGACTGGTGCCGCAGCCTGCTGTCCGAGCAGGACGGCGAGGCGGTCGGCCGCGCCATCGCCTGCATCGGCGGTGTGACGCGTGAAAGCGAGCGCCGCGCGCCGGTCGCGGGACTGGCGCCGCTTGACTATAAGCGTACGGTGACCGAGCTGGTCAAGATGACGGTATACGACGCGGTCGCGCCGTCGCTTGCGCAGCCGCCTGTGTGGGGCAGTTTGACCGGCGTGCGGCCCGCCAAGCTTGCGCGCGGCCTGATCGAGCGCGGCATGAGCCGCGGGGAAGCGGCGGCGTATCTGCGGGAGCATTTCTATGTATCGCCCGCGCGCACCGCGCTCACCATCCGCGCGGCCGCGACCGCGATGGAACTGGACAAGGAGATCGGCGAAAACGATATTTCGCTCTACGTCGGCATCCCGTTCTGCCCGTCGCGGTGCTACTACTGCTCGTTCGTGTCGTCCACGACTGCGCAGTCCGGACACTTGATCGAGCCGTATCTGGACACCCTGTGCCGCGAGATCGCGGAGACCGCCGCGCTCGTGCGCGAGGCAGGCAAGCGGGTGCAGAGCGTGTACATCGGCGGCGGCACGCCGACGACGCTCGACGAACAGCAGCTGACGCGCCTGCTCGATACGCTTGCACAAAACTTTGATTTTTCCCATCTTCGTGAATATACTGTGGAAGCGGGGCGGCCGGATACCATCACCCCGGGCAAGCTGCACGCGCTGCGCGCGGCGGGCGTTGGGAGGGTGAGCATCAACCCGCAGTCCATGGACGATCAGGTGCTCGCGGCCATCGGGCGGCGGCACGCGGCGACGGATGTGCTGCGCGCATACGATGAAGCGCGGCAGGCGGGCTTTGACGCGATCAATATGGACGTGATCGCGGGCCTGACCGGAGATACCGCAGAGACCTTCGCCCAAACCATCGACACGTTGATCGGCCTTGCGCCGGAGAATATCACCGTGCATACGCTGGCAATCAAACGCGGCGCGGACCTGACCGACAAGGCGGCGGCCGCGGCGCAGCGCGAGACGGTCTCGCGGATGCTGGACGGCGCATCGCACGCGCTGCAAACGGCGGGCTACGGCCCGTATTACCTGTACCGGCAGAAATTCACCGCGGGCGGGTTTGAAAACGTCGGCTGGTGCAGGCCGGATACCGAGTGCTTTTACAATGTGACCATGATGGAGGAACTTCAGACCATCCTGTCGCTCGGCGCGGGCGGCGTGTCCAAGCGCGTCGAACGGGAGACCGGCTGGATCGAGCGGACCAACAACCCCAAGTATCCGCTCGAATACATCCGTGCGGCGGATCGTCTGGCAAACGGCAAACGCAAACTTCTTTTTCCCAAGCAGTGAGGAGGGACACGGTTCTATGGCGGAGTATACGCTCAAATATATCAACCACCGCGCGCGGTATGACACGGCGGCCTTTATCGGGGAGTGTGAGCAGCAATACCGCGATCAGGTGGCCGGAGTAGCGGAGGAGATCGCGGAGAACAGCGCGCACAAGCCGATCGTGCTGATCAATGGCCCCTCATCCTCGGGCAAGACCACGACAAACGACCGCATTGCCTGTGCGCTTGCAAAGCACGGCATCCACGCGGAGATGATCTCGATGGATGATTACTACCGCACGGTCGGCACCTATGAGATCCCGCCCGATCCGGAAAACGGCGTGCCTGACCTCGAAAGCCCAGAGTGTATGGATCTGCCGCTTTTAAGCCAGCATCTGGCGCAGCTCGCGGCGGGCGAGGAGATCGAGCTGCCGCGGTTCGACTTTGAAACGCGCACTTCCGTGCCCAGCGCGCGGACGCTGCGTCTCGATCCGGACGAGGTGGTGCTGATCGAGGGCATCCACTCGTTCAATCCGGTCATCATGGGCGATTTGGCGCACGCCGCGACCGGCGTGTATCTGTCGGTGGCGAGCACGGTCGTACCCGAGGAGGGGGCGCGCCTTGAGCCGTATATGCTGCGCTTTCTGCGCCGCGCCATGCGCGACAGCCTGTTCCGCAATTCACCGGTGGCGGAGACGCTCGGCCAGTGGAACTCGGTGCGGCGCGGCGAGCGGCTGTATATCTCGCCTTATCGCGGGCAGGCAAACCTGACGGTAGACACCTTCCTGCCCTATGAGCTGAACATTCTGATGCAGCATCTCGAGCCGCAGCTCCGCCTGCATGCGGACGCACTGCCGGAAGCGGATCTTGCGCCCGTGGCGGCGGTATTGGGGCAGGTCGAGCCGATCGACTGCGCGGGGCTGATCCCTGCGGATTCGGTGCTGCATGAGTTTATCGGCTGAAGCGTTGATAGCGGGGACAGCCTTGCTTTTTCGCGGGGTGTGAAGTATAATAAACCAAATATGGCGGCGATTCCCGCCGGAAGGAGCGATGGACAATGGATGCAAAGGTACAGTCGTTTCTGGATAAGATGAAGGTGATGGCGGACAAAACCAGTCAGGCGGCCGGCCGCGCGGCGGATGCCGCGGGCAAAAAGGCGACCGAGCTTGCCGGCGCGACGCGCATCAACCTACAGATTTTCGACCTGAACACCGAGTGTGAGGTGCTTTATAAAGAGATCGGCAGGATGGTGTACGATCTGCACCGCGGCGCGGAGATATCGAGCGATGAAATGGACGGAAAAATTGCCGCGGTGGATATGAAGCAGGAAAAGATCGCCGCCCTGCGCGAGGAGCTTGCGGGCATGCGGTCGATCGTCGTCTGCCCGCACTGCGGCAAAACGTGCAGCAGGGAGGACGCGTTCTGCTCGGGCTGCGGCGGCGCGCTGTGAACGCATATTTCGCTGCGTCCCGCCATACCGTAGAAACAGTAAAAGCAAAGGGCGTGTAGCGTTTGCAGCGAAAAAAGCAGAATTTTATACAGGGTGCGGTCATTTTGATGGTGGCGAGCCTGGTCGTTAAGATCATCGGCGCATTTTTTCAGATCCCGCTCCAAAACCTGATCGGCGGCGAAAGCTCGCCTGCGTTCGGCCTGTTCAGCGCGGCCTACCGCATCTATACGGCGATGCTCGTGATCTCGACGGTCGGTCTGCCCGCGGCGCTCTCCAAAATGGTCGCGGAGGCGACCGCCTGCGGGCGCGAGCGCGAGGTGCGCCGGATCGTCCGCGTGGCGGCGGGGATTTTTATCCCAGTCGGTCTGCTGGCCACGGTCATTCTGTTCTGCGGCGCGGATACGTTTGCGGCATGGATCAAAAATCCGGATGCGGAGCTCGCGGTGATGGCGATTGCGCCGAGCGTGCTGATGGTATCTATTCTGTCGGTGTTCCGCGGGTATTATCAGGGTCATGCCAATATGGTGCCGACCGCCGTCTCTCAGGTGATCGAGGCGATGGGCAAGCTGTTTGTCGGCCTGGGGCTCGCCTGGTATGCCAAGCAGCTGGGAATGGACGACCCGCAGACGGCAGCCATGGCGGTGCTCGGCGTGACGATGGGCGAAGTCGCGGCGGCGGCGTATATGCTGGTGCAGGCGGCGGTGACGCGCCGGCGTGCCGAGCCGGTGCGCGTGCTCAATGACGCCATCCGGCCGACCGGCCAGCTGGCAAAGACTCTGCTGTCGCTCTCCATCCCGATCACGATCAGCTCGGCGGTCATGAGCCTGACCGACCTGATCGACGTGGCGCTAATCTCGGCGCGGCTGCAAAGCCCTGCGGTCGGCATGACGCTGGAGCAGGCGACGACCGCCTACGGCATTTACACCGGCAACGCAGTCAACTTTTTCAATCTGCCGCAGACGCTGATCACGGCGCTCGCGGTCAGTGTGCTGCCGACCATCGCCAGCGCGCGGGCGGCGCAGAATTTTACCAAGGTGTCCAGAACTTTGGCGACCACGCTGCGGCTGACGATGATCATCACCCTGCCGGCAGGCGCGGGTTTTCTGCTGCTGTCGAAGCCGATCCTGCGCCTGTTTTACAGCGAGGGAACCGAGCTTGGCGGGCAGCTGATGGCGCTGCTCGGCTTTGCCGTGCCCGCGGTGGCGCTGGTGGCCATCACAAACGCGGTTTTGCAGGCGTTCGGCCGTATCGACCTGCCGCTGATCTCCATGTTCCTCGGCGCGCTGGTCAAGATCTTTGGGGACTATTACCTGATCGGCAATCCTACGCTGAATATCGCGGGCGCGCCCATCAGCACGGCGATGTGCTACTGGCTGATCGCGCTGATTAACCTGTTCCACATCGGAAGACTGTCGCACGCGCTGCCCTCCGTCGGAAAAACCGTGGGGCGGCCGCTCGCGGCAACGGTTGGCATGGGGGCGGCAACGTATATCTGCCATACCGTGCTGCTGCGGCTGACGGATGCGGCGCCGGGCACACTGCCGGATAAGCTCGTGACCCTCGCGGTGATCGCGATTGCCGCTGCGGTTTACGGCGTGCTGCTGCTCATGCTGCACGCGGTGGACAGGGAGGATGTGCTGCTTTTGCCAAAGGGCGAAAAAATCGCGGATATTTTACACTTAAAATAGCAGGAAGTGCGCAAATGGTTGATTTTGAAAGAAAAGAGAAGTATAATTTTAACGATCTGCTGCGGATCATGGAGATCCTGCGCGCGCCGGACGGCTGCATGTGGGACAGGGAGCAGGATCACCAGTCCATCCGCCGCAACTTCATTGAGGAGACCTATGAGGTCTGCGAGGCGATTGACGAGCAGGACACCGAGCATCTGAAGGAAGAGCTGGGCGATGTGCTGCTCCAGGTCGTGTTCCATGCCCAGATGGAAAAGGAGAAGGGCGTGTTCGACATCGGCGACGTGGCGGACGGCATCTGTAAAAAGCTGATCTACCGCCATCCGCATATTTTCGGTTCGGTCGAGGTCGGCTCATCCGAGGAGATCTTGCGCAACTGGGATGAACTCAAGCGCAGGGAAAAACATCAAAAGACCGAAACCTCCGCGCTCGAGGGCGTGGCCAAGAGCCTGCCCGGGCTGATCCGTGCGGAAAAACTGCAAAAGAAGGCGGCGAAGGTCGGCTTCGACTGGGAAAACGCACAGGGTGCGCTCGGCAAGGTTGAGGAAGAACTGGACGAGGTCAAGCGCGCGATGAGCGGCGACGGCGACAGGGAAGAGGAGATCGGCGATCTGCTGTTCGCGGCAGTCAACGTGGCGCGCCACCTGAAGGTTGACCCCGAGCGGGCGATGGAAAAGACCTGCAATAAATTCATCCGCCGGTTTGCCGACATGGAGCGGCAGGCGGAAGCGGAGCACAAGGCGCTGGCCGGCTTGTCGCTGGCGGAGCTCGATTTGCTGTGGAATCGGTCAAAGGAAAAAGAATAACGGAGGCATCGATATGAAAAAAAGCGATTTCGTCACGCTGGTTGCGGAAAAAACCGGCCTTTCCAAAAAAGATACGGAAAAGACAATCGACGCGGTGTTTGCTGCAATGGGCGACGTACTCGCGTCCGGTGACAAGCTGCAGATGAGCGGCTTCGGCACGTTTGAAACCAAGGAGCGCGCGGCGCGCACGGGCCACAACCCGCGCACCGGCGAGGAGATCCCGATCGCGGCGGCGACTATCCCCGTATTCAAGCCCGGCAAGGCACTCAAGGATAAGGTGGACGCGAAGTAACGTGAGACTGGATAAATATTTGAAGGTATCGCGCCTGATCAAGCGCCGCACAGTGGCAAACGATGCGTGCGACGCCGCGCGAATCACGGTGAACGGAAAACCGGCCAAGGCGTCCTATCAGGTGAAGCTGGGGGACGTGATCGAGATCGCTTTCGGCCAGCGCACCATGCGGGTCGAAGTGCTGGGTATCGCGGAGCACGCCCTCAAGGCGGACGCCGCGGCAATGTATAAAGAACTTCCGTGAAATGATTGGGTGAAAGCGGGCGGCTCTGAATAAAGAGCGCCTGCCGCGCAGAGACCGCTGCACGGATTTTGGCATCCTGTCCCGATGGGGCGGGGTGCTTTTTTTCGTGGCATAACCCTTCTGGTTCGCTCATAGGATGAAGGGAGCGGGACGTTGCTGACAAGGAGGGACTGGCATGGCACCCGATGAGCGAAAAAAGGAGATGCCGCATACCGTGATTCTGGAGGGCAGGGAAAAGCTGTCTATTTCGGGCGTGATCGATGTGCAGAGCTTTGACGAGGAGCAGGTGCTGCTGGAGACCGTGCGCGGTATGCTGGTCGTGCGCGGGCAGGGACTGCACGTGGAGCGGCTGCAGCTGGAGGCGGGCGAGCTGATCGTGGAGGGAGAAGTGGGCCTGATCGAGTATGATGACAGCGTGCAGCCGCGCGGCGGCTTGCTGGGGCGCCTGTTCGGCGGGTGATGCGGCATGGGCGCGTTTACCAACGGGGAGCAGCTGCGGCTTCTCCTGCAGAGCCTGCTGCTTGGCGTGGGCATCGGGCTGCTGTATGATGTGCTGCGCGCGCTGCGGCGGCATTTTTCGTGCGGACGGGCGGCAACCGCCGTTTATGACACGGTGTTCTGGCTGGTGCTGGCGGCGGCGCTGTTCGAGTTTGGGCTTGTGTTTGCGATCGGGCAGAACCGATTTTTTGTGCTGGCTGGGGCAGCCTGCGGGATGGCGGTATATTTTACGCTGCTCAGCGCGATGGTGCTGGCGGTGCTCGGCGCGGTGCTCTGGTTTATCTCGCGCGTTTGGGGAACGGCTGCGGCAGCCGTTCAGTGGGTGTGCGGCGCCGTGCAGCGGGCAGGAATACCGGAGAAATTTCGAGTTTTTGCAAAAAAGTTTGAAAAATCCTCTTCCATTTTCCGCGGGAAAGGTATAAAATAAAACCAAATCAGTTTAGTGCGCGAAGGCGGTGCAGGAGGATAAAATGTCCAAGCGGAAAGTGCCGGGGATAGTAAAAATAGCGATGCTGGCGTTTCTGCTTTACGCGGCGGTTACCATCGTCAGCCTGCGTTCGCAGATCGCGGATAAGCAGGCGGAGTTTGATTCGCTTTCCCTGCGGGTGCAGGAGTATGAGGAGGCAAACGAAGCGCTGCGCCAGGAAATGCAGAGCGGCATTTCCGAGGAGGACATCAGTGAGCTTGCGCGCAATGAGCTGAGTTATGCGGAGCCCGGAGAGCGTGTCTTTGTGGACACGTCCGGTCGGTAAAAGGCAAAGAAATAACGGAGGCAAAAAAATTTATATGGATTTGGCAGTGGGATCGATCGTGGAGGGTAAAGTAACGGGCATCACCAAATTTGGTGCGTTCGTTGCGCTGCCCGAAGGCAAGTCTGGAATGGTTCATATTTCGGAGGTTGCGGCAAGTTTCGTCAACGATATCAAGGACTTCCTGCAGGAGGGGCAGCAGGTCAAGGTAAAGATCATCAATATCGATCAGGCTGGGCGGATCAATCTGTCCATCAAAAAGGCGCAGCCGCGCGAGCCGCGTCAGGAGCGGACAGGCGGCTATGTTCCCCGTCAGCCGCGGCCCGCAGGACCGCGGGGTCGTGCGCCGCAAGCCCCCAAGGATCCTGCCGCTATGAGTTTTGAGGATAAACTGAAGGCATTCATGTCGGACAGCGAGAGCCGTCAGGCCGACGTGCGCCACGCGGCCGACCGGAAAAACGGTTCGCGCAGACGCCGCTAAACAATAAAACCGAGGGAGACCTCGGTTTTGTTTTTATGTATGCAGGCGGCAGGCAGGATAAAAAAACGCGCCCTTTCCAAAGAAAGAGCGCAAAAAGTAGGATTGTGGGGATAAAGATATGAACGGTGCATGGCAGTTCTCCCAACTGCCATGATAAATATACCATATTTTTCCAAACATGTCAATGGTTTTTTGCGAGGTTTTTCATGCAACGGATACTGATAAAAAATGTGCAGGTGTGGACGATGGACGGGGAGGACACCCGCTTTTCCGGCTGGGTGCTGCTGGAGAACGGGAAAATCGCTGCGATGGGCGAAGGGAAAGCGCCCGCCTGCGCGGATGTGCTGGATGGAGCGGGCGGCGTGCTCACCCCGGGCTTTATCGACATCCACTCCCATCTCGGCCTGTATGAGGATGGAATGGGCTTTGAGGGCGCGGACGGCAACGAGGACACCGATCCGGTCACGCCGCACCTGCGCGCGATCGACGGCATCAATCCGATGGATCATTCGTTTCAGGAAGCGCGCGAGGCGGGTGTGACCACGGTCGCAGTCAGCCCGGGCAGCGCAAACCCGATCGGCGGGCAGATCGCGCTCATCAAGACCGCCGGACGGCGGGTGGATGATATGGTGATCAAGGCGCCGCTTGCTGTCAAGTTCGCGCTCGGCGAGAATCCCAAGTCGGTCTATCATGATAAGGATCAGGCACCGGTCACCCGTATGGCGACCGCTGCACTCATCCGCGAGCAGCTCTACAAGGCGAAGGAATATCTCTCACGCAAGGAGCATGCCATAAACGATCCGGACAGCGATGGACCGGATTACGACAGTAAGCTGGAGGCGCTGCTTCCGCTGCTCTGGGGCAAGGTCGAGGCCCACTTCCACGCGCACCGCGCGGACGATATTTTCACCGCCCTGCGTATTGCCAAAGAGTTTGGGCTGCGCGCGGTCATCATTCACGGAACGGAGGCGCATCTCGTCGCCGATCTGCTGGCGGAGGAGCGGGTGCCGGTGGTGTGCGGCCCGTTCATGACCGACCGTTCCAAGCCGGAGCTGCGCCATCTGACCGACGAATCCCCCGCGCTGCTGTGCAGGGCGGGCATCCCGACCGCGATCACGGTTGACCATCCCGAGATCCCGCTGCGGCTGCTGCCGATGGCGCTCATGCTGGCGGTACGCGCGGGCATGGAGAAAACCGATGCGCTGCGCGCGGTTACGTCGGTTCCGGCCCGGATCGCGGGCCTGGAGAACCGCATCGGCAGCCTGCGCACCGGTCTGGACGCGGACTGCGTGCTGTGGAGCGGTGACCCGCTGAATATGACATCTCAGGTGCAGGCCGTTTTTGTAAACGGCGTACCGGAATACAGGAGGACAAAATGAGGACGATTGACGTTTCCGAAGTGACAAAGCTGGTGCGTCAGCTGTGCATTGACGCGAATTATTACCTGCCCGCCGATTTGCGGCAGGCGTTTGTAGAAGGGCAGAAGGCTGAGCAGTCCCCGCTGGGCCGGCAGATCTTCGATGAGATGATCGCCAACTGTGATTTGGCGCGTGAAAACGACGTGCCGGTCTGTCAGGACACCGGCATGGCGATCGTATTTGCCGAGGTCGGGCAGGATGTGCATCTGACCGGCGGCGCATTTGAGGACGCGGTGACCGAAGGCGTGCGCCGCGGGTACATCGACGGCTACCTGCGCCTGTCCGTGGTGGGCGACCCGCTGCGCCGCGAGAACACGAACGACAATACGCCTTGCGTGCTCTATACCTCGATCGTGCCGGGGGACGAGATCAGGATCACGGTCGCGCCCAAGGGCTTCGGCTCGGAAAACATGAGTGCGATGAAGATGTTCACCCCGGCCGCAACAAAGGAACAGATCGTGGACTTTATCGCGGATGCGTGCATCGGTGCAGGCTCCAACCCCTGCCCGCCGATCGTGATCGGCGTGGGTCTCGGCGGCACGAGCGACAAGGCGGCTTTTCTCGCCAAGCGCGCGCTGCTGCGCCCGGTGGGCGAGCACAATGCCGACCCGCTGTATGCGGAGATGGAGCAGGCGATCCTGGATAAGGTCAACGCGTCCGGCGTCGGGCCGCAGGGCCTCGGCGGCACGGTGACCGCGCTGTCGTGCGCGATCGAGCCGTTCGGCACGCATATCGCGGGCCTGCCGTGCGTGGTCAACATCTCCTGCCATGTGACGCGGCATGCGGAAGGAAAAATTTGAGCTGCTTGAAGCGAACCGTCTTAAAAAAGAAATGCTGCCGCGCGGGGCGCGGATAAAACCGAAAAGCGATTCTGCGCGCCGCCTGCGGTGCACAGAATCGCTTTTCTTTTTTCTGTATCCAATCCGAGATGCATATACTCGGATTTTTTGTGATGCGCGCTGCCGCGCGAATATGGGATGCTCAAGTCTGCTTGTTCCGGAGCTGCCCCGGCCCGGGCAGCTCCGCGCAGGTGCGCCGGACAAGATCGGCCAGAAAGGCGCGGTCATCCAGCTCGGCCACATACAGGAAAAACGCGCCCTGATGCGGTTCGACGATCTCCGCGTCCGGCAGCATGGCGCGTCCCGCATCGGTGATTTTGAGGCACAGCATACCGTCCTCAATGGTGGCGAAAAATTTGCCGTCGCACCACAGGCCGTATTCTCCGAACATCCGCTTGCAGGTAATCTTTCCGGCGTCCGCAAGCTGCCCGCAGACATAGCAGACAAATTCCTCGCTGCTCGCCATGCTTACGCCCCCTCGAGCCGTGCGGCCGCCGCATCCGCCAGCCGCGCGAAATCCTCAAGGCTGAGCCGCTCGCCGCGCACGCGCGCATCCAGACCCACGGAAAGCACCAGCTCGGTGATCTCCTCCTTGCCCATGGAACTGCTGAGCACCGGCCCCAGCGCGTTGACCAGCGTTTTGCGCCGCATGTTGAACGCTGCGCGCACAAGCGCGAAAAACAGCTTTTCATCCCGCGTCCTGACCGCCGGCTCGGCAAGCGGCCTTAGCCGCAGCACTGCCGAATCCACCTTGGGACGCGGCACGAAGCAGTCGGCCGGTACGTCGAACAAAATCTCCGCCGCCGCATGGTACTGCACATAGATGGAAAACGCGGAATATGCCGCCGTACCCGGCGCGGCGCAGATGCGCTGCGCGACCTCCTTCTGCACCATGACCGTGACCTGCTCAAATGCGCGGCTCTCGAGCAGCGCGGTGATGGCGGGCGTGGTGATATAGTACGGCAGGTTGGCGCATGCCACCGCGCGCCCATTCCTAAACTTCTCTCGGCACAGCGCCGCGAGGTCAAGCGCGAGCACATCGCCCTGTACGACCTCGAAATTGTCAAATTCGGCAAGCGTTTCCTCCAGAACCGGCAGCAGCGCGCGGTCGAGCTCGACCGCGACTACCTGCTCCGCCCGCCGGCACAGCTCCGCCGTCAGGCAGCCCATCCCGGGGCCGACCTCAACCACGTTTCCGGCTTCCGCCGCGCCGCTCATCTCCGCGATACGGCGCGGCACGCTCTCGTCGGTCAAAAAGTTCTGCCCGAGCGATTTGGAAAAATGAAAACCGTGCCGTCCCAGTACCGCGCGGATGGTTTCAATATCGCATAGATTCATTTGCATCCTCCTGTCCGTTCCTCTGCCGGAAGCATTTTCATCACAACTGCCCGGCTCCAAAGCCGTCCCGCCCATTTCCGGATGAGATGGCCGTACTCTCTTTCGGAAACGCTGCCGCCCGTACCGAGCAGCTCATAGATTACATTGCCCTCGCGTACATGTGTGTGCAGCTCTTCCATGCCGCCCCGCAGATAAAACCGTTTGCGCCGCACCCGTTCCGCATAGTTATCCGCGTTAGGATCGATCGCTTCGGCCGCAAGGAAGATCCGGCTCCCCTCGTATTGCTCGCGGAGCGCCGCCAGCGCGCCGCTTCCATATCCTCTGCCGCGCATCTGCGCATCCACCGCAAAATAAAACACATACGCGAGCTTCGCGACGCATACCACATAAAAGAACCCGACCCAGACGTCTTTCTCATAAACGCCCCACCAGTCCGCCAGCCCCTTTTCCGCCTTGCGCGCCAGCATGAAAAACGGAGCGCGCTCATTGGGCGGGAAGGCTTCCCTGTATAACCGGCGTGCGTTTTCATAGGACGGGCTGTTTCTTCGGATTCTTTTCAAAGTCAGGTGCACGGTGATTTCCTCCCCAAATATCTGCGCCAGAAAGAGCCGGCGGCATCAGCCGCCGGCTCTCAGCTTGTCGAAAAGTCCTACGCGCCGCAGCGCGCATCAAATAGAAAATTGCGGCTTGCCGCAATTTTCATAAAAACCATAAAAACTGGGAGCATGTATCTCAGTTTGCTCTCATTGAACCGCCGCATGGCGGCGGAATAGGGATAGAGGCCTACGGGCTATACAAACCG
This sequence comes from Candidatus Agathobaculum merdigallinarum, assembly GCA_019115425.1. GTDB lineage: Bacteria > Bacillota > Clostridia > Oscillospirales > Butyricicoccaceae > Agathobaculum > Agathobaculum merdigallinarum. The sequence continues at coordinate 20,373 of DXDO01000032.1, forward strand.
CTGTCAAGTGTGCATGAAAGGCGCGCGCAGACAGCGGAAATTTCGATCGAAAGCGTGGTTTCGATCGAGAGGCTGTCGAAAAATCATGTTTTTCGACAGCCTCAGAGCCGGCGGCATCAGCCGCCGGCTCTTCCCTCGATTCTTCGCGCCCACGGCGCGCATTTTGACATAGCTTGTCCGGACAGATCCTCCGCAAGCGCCGCCTTCATACCGCAGCGGTTATTCCTCGCCCTCGATCAGGCCGTAGCCGCCCGCCGCACGCTTGTACACAACGGCATGGATATTGTCGTTGTCCGCGTTGCGGAAGAAATAGAACTGATGGTCGAGCAGATTCATCTGCAGGATCGCCTCGTCCACGCTCATCGGCTTGACCTCGAAGCGTTTGCGGCGCACAATATCAAAATCATCCTCGGCAAGCGCGGCCTGCTGCTCCGCCATCTTATCAAACGCACCTTCGCGCAGGCGTTTCTCCAGACGGGTTTTATGCTTGCGGATCTGGCGCTCAATGCTGCTGATCGCACCGTCCACCGAGGCAAACATGTCGGTCGTGGTCTCCTCGGCGCGGACGACCAGACCGGTCTGGCGCACCGTAATTTCCACCGTTTGCTTGCCGCGCAGCTCGCTGAAGGTCAGCGTGGTGTCGGAATCCTGATGGAAATACCGGTCCAGCTTTTCGACCTTGCGCAGCGCGTATTGCCGCAGTTCGTCGTCAATTTTCATTTTTCTCTCGACGATGGTAAACTTCATAACATCATCTCCTAACGGGCGTGACCGCCCAAGATACTTTGGCGCCGCCGCATCCGATGTACGCCGGCGGCGCAATGGGATTTTGCTATCTATAGTATACCACGCCTTCGGTAAAAATGTCCAATCCATTTTCCGCAAATTCACAAATTGTTCAGCATTTTTCCCAAGCGCAAAATCGGGCGCCGGCTGACGCGTTTTCGCCCTGCCCAGCGCGCATCCGATCGAAAGCGACCGTGACTGCGGCCGCTGTTCATCAAAACCTGAGAGCCTGTCCTTTAAGCCGGATACAGGAAAGCGATTTTGTGCGCCGCAGGCGGCGCGCAAAATCGCTTTTCGGCTTTGTCCGCGCTCTGCGCGGCAGCGCCTTTCCGATGGAACCTGTGCGATTCCGCCGGAACATCATATTCCCAAAAGCAGCAGTACGCCGATCAGCACGAGCTGTTCCCAGTCGATGCCGTCGCAGTCATCGTCGCCGGACAGAAGAAACCACACGATGACCAGCACAATGATGGTGTCCATATCCAGCTTGAGGTTTTGCAGCCGGCTGGACAGCCCGTGTGAGAGGCCGGAAAACACAGGAGCGGTGTGCTCGTTGTCCGCGCGGGATACGGCGCGCGGCGCGCCGTTATGTAGCGGCGGCGTGTCGGCAGCCGCCGCAGCGAGATAGCGGTTATACAAAAGCGGTTTTGCCTCCTTTCCGCGTCAAAGCGCCTGCGGAGTGGTGTCGTCCGGCGGTGTGCCGCCTTCCGTGCGGCCCGCCTGGCTCAGCTGCCCCATGGCCGCACGCGCCATGCGCGCCATACTGACCAGCCGCATGGCGTGATCAAACTGTCCTGCGACCTCTTCGGTTACAAACGGCTTGAGCGCGCCCAGCAGGGCGCGTTTCTCCTGCCGCACTGCGCCCTGGCCGCTCTGCACGATCGCCCCGATGACCGGCAGGGCGCGCTGCATCATGTCGGCCGTGGGGTCATAGTCGTTTGCGGGCGGAGAAGAGGGCTGCTCCGCGCCGCCGAGCATGCCGGAAACGGTTTTCATCGCATTTTGCAATGCCTCCGGATCGCTCAGCAGCGAGGAAAGCATGTCGTTATCCATGCCTTCCACCCCCTTTATTTGCGGAAGATCTGCCGGAGCTGCTGCGCGAGATGCACGCCCTCCTGGGTCTGCATGAGCTGCTGCGCAAGACGCGCGGCCTCGCCCATGTCGCCGCGCTGGGCGGCCTGCGCCGCGCGCTCAAGCGTTGCGGCGTGCTGCGAGGAGATCACCTGCGCGGCTTTTTTGCCGTCCGGCGTATTCAGCGCCGCGCGCAGCTGCTCCACGGTGTTTTGTCCGCCGGCCTGCGCCGCAAGGCGGCGGAGGATTTCATTCTGATCGGGCATCGGTTCCCATCCCTTCCATGCTTCGTTTATTGCCAGTATATGCCCGAAAGGGAAAAAATGTGTTTCTTTGGGTTTACAAGCGTGCCCCCACGGTGTAAAATACTGCTATCGCGGCGAGAGGAGCGGGACGGCTTGAAAATATTGGTGTTTTCGGATTCACATGGCTACAATATGGGCATGGCGTATGCGGTTGAAAGGGAAACGCCGGATGCCGTCCTGCATCTGGGCGATCATGCGGACGACGCGCGCGAACTCGAGCGCGCATATCCCGGGCTTGCGGTGATCCGCGTGCGCGGCAACAACGATTTTAATCCGGACGTGCCGCTGTTTGCGGTAACGATTTTCGGCGGCGTGCGGATGTATCTGACGCACGGCCACAGGGAGCGTGTGTATGGCGGCTCGTGCGAGATGGTGGCGCAGCGCGCCCGCGAGGAGGGCTGCGCCCTGGCTTTTTTCGGGCACACCCATCGCCCGCAGGTCGAGCGGACGGGCGGCGTGCTGGTGTGCAATCCGGGCAGCATCAGTCTGCCGCGCGGCGGTCCGGCAAGCTACGGCCGGCTGACGGTCAAAGACGGGCAGGCAAGCCTGCTGGAGATTCTGGATGAGGACGGCGGCCTGCTCCTGCGAGAGAAACCAATCGGACGATAAGGGGAAACAAAATGCTTTTGACCATTGACGTAGGCAATACCAACATGGTATTCGGATTATATGAGGGGGACAAGCTGTGCGGCTCGTTCCGCATCTCGACCAACGCGGAGCGCACCTCGGACGAGCTGGGGATGCAGATCTCGCAGTATTACCATTTTCACGGCATCGACCGCGCGAAAACCCGCGCGGTGATCATCGCGTCGGTCGTGCCGCCGGTGATGTACACCCTGATTAACGCGATCCGCAAATACCTTCGCGTGCAGCCGCTGGTCGCGGGGCGGGACGTGGATATCGGCATCGAGAACAAATACGCCAACCCCCGTGAGGTCGGCGCGGACCGTCTGGTCAACGCGGTGAGCGCGGTGCGCAAATACGGCAAGCCGCTCATCATTGTGGACATCGGCACCGCGACCACCTTTGACGCGATCGATGAAACCGGCGCGTATCAGGGCGGCGCGATCTTCCCAGGGCTCAAGGTTGCGATGGAGGCGCTGTTTCTCAAGGCGTCCAAGCTGCCGCGCGTGGATATCGAGCGACCTGAGCGCGCCATCGGCAAGACCACGGTGCAGTCCATGCAGTCGGGCGCGGTGCGCGGCTATGTGGGCGCGCTGACCGGTGTGATCACGGATATCCAGAAGGAGCTGGGGGGGAACGCCCGCGTGGTCGCGACGGGCGGCATGGGGCGTATGATGGCCTCCTACTGCGATCTGATCGACGAGGTCGATCCCAATCTGACGCTGGAGGGCCTGCGCCTGATCTATGAAAATAACAAGCAGGCGTTCGACGGCTGCCTGCTGGACAGCGAGGCCTGCCTGATCGAGGCGGCCGAAGGTGAGGGATGGAATGATGGAAAATAAATACGACGACCCTGTGTTTTTCGAGAAGTACGCGCAGATGGATCGCTCACGCCTCGGCCTCAAGGGCGCGGGGGAGTGGCGGACGCTGGAGTCCATGCTGCCGGATTTTGCAGGACGGGATGTGCTCGATCTGGGCTGCGGCTACGGCTGGCATTGCGCCTATGCGGCAGAGCATGGCGCAAAATCCGTGCTCGGGGTGGATATTTCGGAAAAAATGCTCAAGACCGCGCGTGAAAAACACACTGCGCCGGTGATCGAGTACCGGCACGCGGCGATGGAGGATGTGGACTTCGCGGACGGCGCGTTCGATGTGATCCTCAGCTCGCTGGCATTCCACTATGTCGCGGACTTTGGCGCGCTCGCGCGCAATATCGCGCGCTGGCTGCGGCCGGTCGGGGACTTTGTGTTCTCGTGCGAGCATCCGGTGTTCACCGCAGAAGGCTCGCAGGACTGGTACCGTGACGCACAGGGGAGCATCCTGCATTTCCCTGTGGACAACTACTATATCGAAGGCGAGCGGCAGGCGGTGTTCCTCGGCGAGAGGGTGACCAAGTACCACCGCACGCTGACCACCTATGTAAACGCGCTGCTGGATAACGGCTTGGCACTGACCGGATTCGCCGAACCCCAGCCGCCGCAGGAGATGGTGGACACCATCCCCAGCATGGCGGACGAGCTGCGCCGCCCGATGATGCTGATCCTCGCGGCAAAAAAACGATGAAAAAAAGACCTGTTCTACGACAGGTCTTTTTGTATATGCAGTTATTTCGCGATGGGGTAGCTGGGGCAGACCGCGCCGAGCGGGCAGCCCTCGCATTTGGGATTGCGCGCGGTGCAGTGCTCGCGGCCGAACAGCACCAGCCGGTGGCAGAAGTCCGAGGACTCCGCGGGGTTGATCAATTTGCGCAGCGCGTTTTCCACCTTGACAGGGTCTTTTTCGTTCTTTACAAACCCCAGCCGGTTGGACAGGCGGATACAGTGCGTGTCTGTCACAATGGCAGGCTTGCCGAAGATGTCGCCCAGAATCAGGTTCGCGGTCTTGCGGCCGACGCCCGGGAGTTTGAGTAAATCCTCCATATTGTCCGGCACCTTGCCGCCAAACTCGCTCAGCAGCATGATCGCGCACGCCTTGAGGTCGCGCGCCTTGGTGCGGAACAGGCCGCAGGTCTTGATCGCCTCGGCGATCTCCTCCTCGGGCGCCTCGGCGAAGCTTTCGAGCGTGGGGTACTGCCGGAACAGCGTTTCGGTCACGATGTTGACGCGCGCGTCCGTGCATTGGGCGGACAGGCGCGTGGCAAACAGCAATTCATAATCATGCGTATAATGCAGCGCGCAGACCGCGTCCGGATAGACGGTTTTGAGCAGCTCGGTCACAGCGGCGGCGCGTTCCTTTTTCGTCATAAATTTACAACTCCCGACAGCATAGATGCTTTAATCATATCACAATCGCGCAAAAAAGCAAGACAAATCGCGCTATTTAACATTTTTAACATAATGGGCTGTTACGATAGGAGAAAATCTATCTGTTTGCCAATAGCATCAAGGACTAAAATGTGGTTTAATTAAAGAATAGAAACTATCTCACGTTTTGATGGAGGTTGAAATATGGTACGCGAGGCAATGGAATTTGTAAAGGCGTATGATCCTGAGCTTGGAAAATTGATTCAGGCGGAGTACGACCGTCAAGCGCGCAACATCGAACTGATCGCTTCGGAGAATATTGTAAGCGAAGCGGTGATGGCCGCAATGGGTTCGGTCCTTACCAACAAGTATGCGGAGGGCTATCCGGGCAAGCGGTACTACGGCGGCTGCGAGTGTGTGGATGAGGTTGAGAACCTGGCCATCAAACGTGTGTGTGAAGTATTCGGCGCCAAGTATGCCAATGTGCAGCCCCACTCGGGCGCGCAGGCGAACATGGCGGTTTATCAGGCGCTGTGCCAGCCGGGCGACACCGTGCTGGGCATGAGCCTGGACAACGGCGGCCACCTGACGCACGGATCGCCGGTCAACCAGTCCGGTCTGCTGTACCATATCGTGCCGTACGGCGTGGATGACAACGGTTATATCGACTATGACGCGCTGCGCGACCTTGCCAAGAAAGAGAAGCCCAAGATGATCATTGCAGGCGCGTCCGCCTATCCGCGCGCGATCGACTTCGCGAAGTTCGCGGAGATCGCGCACGAGGTCGGCGCATACCTGTTCGTCGATATGGCGCACATCGCGGGCTTGGTCGCGGCCGGCCTGCACATGAACCCGCTGCCGTATGCGGATGTGGTCACCACCACCACGCATAAGACGCTGCGCGGCCCGCGCGGCGGCGTCATCCTCTCGAACAACGAGGAACTGGGCAAGAAGTTCAACAAGGCGATTTTCCCGGGCACGCAGGGCGGCCCGCTCGAGCATGTGATCGCGGCCAAGGCGGTCTGCTTCGGCGAGGCGCTCCAGCCCGAGTTCAAGGCCTACCAGCAGAAGGTCGTTACCAACGCCAAGGCGCTGGCAGACGCGCTTTTGAAGCAGGGCTTTGATCTGGTTTCCGGCGGCACGGACAATCACCTCATGCTGATCGATCTGCGCAAAACCGGCGTGACCGGCAAGGAGCTCCAGCATCGTCTGGACGAGGTCTATATCACCGCCAACAAGAACACCATCCCGAACGATCCGGCAAGCCCGTTTGTCACCTCGGGCCAGCGTGTCGGCACGCCGGCTGTCACCTCGCGCGGCTTCGGCGAGCCGGAGATGCTGCACATCGCGGAGTTCATCTGGCAGGCGGCGACCGATTTTGAGAACAAGGCGGACGAGATCCGCCGCAATGTCTGCGATATCTGCGCGAATTTCCCGATTTATTAAGTTTAATGCACCGCTTTTCCGTGTGGAGAGGCGGTGTTGAGGCTGTCGAAAAACATGGTTTTTCGACAGCCTCTCGATCGGAACCACGCTTCCGATCGAAAATTCCGCTGTCTGCGCGCGCCTTTCAGGCACACTTGCCAGCGGTTTGTATAAAAACCGAGATACATGCTCCCGGTTTTTATGAAAATTGCGGTTTGCCGCAATTTTCTATTTCATGCGCGCTACGGCGCGAAAGACTTTTCCAACAAGTCAAGCACCGCTTTTCCGTGTGGAGAGGCGGTGCTTTTTATGCGGCGAAGCGATGGCGGACGATGCGGCCGTCCCGCTGCCGCCGGTGCAAACGTTTCGCAGAGCTTTGCAGAAAACAAACAGAAACCTTGCGATTTTTTGCAGATATGGTATACTATTGGAAAAGGTTTCTATGAAGCCACAGATAGGGCTTGAATTTTAGTTAAGAAGGGGAAATGCAGTCATGGCAATGGAATTAAAGCTGACCGGCCTCAAGGGCTTTGTCGAGGAGGATGAGCTTGCATGTATGGCGCCGCTGGTGCAGGCCGCGCAGGATACGCTGCACGCCCGCACGGGCGCGGGCAACGACTTCCTCGGCTGGGTCGATCTGCCTGAAGCGTATGACAAGGAGGAGTTTGCCCGCATCAAGGCGGCGGCCAAAAAGATCCAGCAGAGCTGTGACGTGCTGGTCGTCATCGGTATCGGCGGCTCGTATCTCGGCGCGCGCGCGGCGATCGAGTTTGTCAACGGCCAGATGTACAACGGCATCCGCCCAGAGGGCATTCCGGAGGTCTACTTTGTCGGCAGCAATATCTCGTCGTCTTATCTCAACGACGTGGTCAAGATCATCGGCGAGCGCGATTTCTGCATCAACGTGATCTCCAAGTCGGGCACGACGACCGAGCCTGCCATTGCGTTCCGTATTTTCAAAAAGCTGTGCGAGGATAAGTACGGCAAGGAAGGCGCGAAGGACCGCATCTTCGCCACGACCGACAAGGCGCGCGGCGCGCTGAAAAAGCTGGCGGACGACGAGGGCTATGAGACCTTTGTCGTGCCGGACGACGTCGGCGGCCGCTTCTCCGTGCTGACCGCGGTCGGCCTGCTGCCGATGGCGGCGGCCGGTGTGGACATCGACGCGGCCATGGCGGGCGCGGCGGAAGCGCGCAAAGCCTTCCTGACCGGCACCGACCACGACTGCGCGAAATACGCGGCGCTGCGCAATATTCTGCACCAGAA
>DXDO01000033.1 GCA_019115425.1 Candidatus Agathobaculum merdigallinarum
TCTTAATCGGCACATTATCACCTCATCATATTTGAAATAATAGCATCAATAGCTAAATTTTTCAATTCTAATATGCATATATATCGTCTATCGTTATTTTATATCTTGACAAGATATTTTATGCCGATATATAATAACGATAGACGATATTCGCAGAGGTGTTTTTATGGATTACAAACAAACCGTTACAGAGTTAAAAGAAGATCTCTCCGACGCAACTACCGATCTGTTGATCGACCTGCTCGAAATAGACCTGCTGCTGCGCTGCCCGGCGAGCATATTGCCGGATGACCACGTGTTCCACGCCGCCGTCTTCCGAACCAGATGCTTTCTTGAGCAGCACAGCGCCGATGTGGCCACAATCGGGAAACTCCTGCTCGAACGGGCAAAAGAAAGCACCGTATCGGCTTGATCCGGTGCTTTTTTCTCAGTTTTTCAGGCTCTGGATGGGCGCCGGGATGCGGCCGCCGCGGTGGATGAACTTCGCGGGCGAGCCGGTCGCGATCGGCATGATGGGCGCACTGCCCAGCAGGCCGCCAAACTCGACCATGTCGCCGACCTTCTTGCCGATGGCAGGGATGACGCGCACCGCAGTCGTCTTGGAGTTGACCACACCGATGGCGATCTCGTCCGCAATCAGGCCGGAGATGACCTCCGCGGTCGTGTCGCCGGGTACGGCGACCATGTCGATGCCGACCGAGCAGACTGCGGTCATGGCCTCGAGCTTTTCCAGCGTGAGCGCGCCCGACTGCGCAGCGGCGATCATGCCCTCGTCCTCGGACACTGGGATGAACGCGCCAGACAGGCCGCCGACAGACGATGACGCCATGACGCCGCCCTTTTTGACTGCGTCGTTGAGCATGGCGAGGATCGCGGTCGTGCCGCAGCCGCCGCAGACCTCCAGACCGACTTCCTCGAGGATGCGTGCGACCGAGTCGCCGATCGCCGGGGTCGGGGCAAGCGACAGGTCGACGATGCCGAACGGCACGCCCAGCCGCTCGCTGGCGATCGCGCCGACCAGCTGGCCCATGCGCGTGATCTTGAACGCGGTCTTTTTGATGACCTCAGCCACTTCGTTGATCGAGCAGTCGCCCGCGCGGCGGATCGCCGACTGCACCACGCCTGGGCCGGATACGCCGACGTTGATGACGGTCTCCGGCTCGCCAATGCCGTGGAATGCGCCCGCCATGAACGGATTATCGTCCACCGCGTTTGCAAATACGACCAGCTTGGAGCAGCCCATCGAGTCGTTATCCTTTGTCAGCTCAGCGGTCTGCTTGATGATACGACCCATCAGGCCGATGGCGTCCAGATTGACGCCTGCCTTGGTGGACGCAACGTTGACCGACGAGCAGACCAGATTGGTCTCCGCCAGCGCCTCGGGGATCGAGTTGATCAGGATCTCGTCGCCCTTGGCAAAGCCCTTCTGCACGAGCGCGGAAAAGCCGCCGACAAAGTTGACGCCGGTCGCGGAAGCGGCGCGGTCGAGCGCCTTCGCAAGCGGCACATAGCTGTTCGCCGTCGTTACCGCGCCGATCATCGCGATCGGGGTGACCGAAATGCGCTTGTTGATGATCGGGATGCCGAGCTCGCGCTCGATCTGCTCGCCCGTGGCGACCAGCTTTTCCGCGCGGCGGGTGACCTTGTCGTAGATCTTGTCCGCCAGCACGTTGACGTCGTCGCTGGCGAGGTCGCGCAGCGAAATGCCCATCGTGATCGTTCGGATGTCGAGGTGCTCCTCCTCGATCATCTTGATGGTTTCCAGAATATCTGTTGTGTTGATCATTGACATAATACTAAACCCCGTTTAATCCATAACAGGAGATTTTTTCGTTCCCGCGCCGCGCCTCATCGCGCACCGCGCCTATTCAATAGAAAATTGCACTGCAATTTTCATGAAAAGCGCGAGCTTTGCCCGTGCTTTTCATACAGAAGCGGAGAAAAGTTTCTCCGGAACTTTTCGCAGCATCAAGATGTGTCTGGGCTCTGCCCGGCACATCTTAACCTCGATTGAAACTGTAGTTTCAATCGAAATTTTTTTAGATTTTGTGCATCGCGTCAAAAATATCCTCGTGCATGGTGTGGATCTTCATGCCGAGTTCCTCGCCGTCCTTGTCCAGCAGGTCGGCCAATGCGTTAAACTCCACCGTGCACTTGTCGATGTTGACCAGCATGACCATCGCGAACATATCCTCCATGACGTTCTGCGAAATATCGACGATGTTGACCTCGTGCTTGTACAGCGTGTCCGAGATTTTGGCAATGATGCCCGTGCGGTCCTTGCCGACCACTGTGATGACTGCGCGCATGTGTGATTCCTCCATAAGTTGATTTGGTTTTTACTCTATCCCATCCGGCTGACCCGCCTCGACGATGGTATTGATGATACTGTTGGACACCAGAAAGCCCTTCTCAGTCAGGTACCAGCGGGTTCCCTGATGCGCGACCAGCTCGTTGCCCATCAGGCTGCGGAACGCTTCCTCATAGGGCGTGGAGTCGATGTTGTAACGCTTCTCAAGGTCGAGGAAGTCCACGCCCTCGGATGTGCGCAGGCGCACCATCAGGTATTCGCCCTGCCGCTGGAAGCTCGCGACCTCGTCCTCGTCCCGCAGGATGTCCTCGCCGTTTATGTATGCCTTGATGTCGCGGGCAAACTCGAACCGGCGGCCGTTCATAAACGAATGCGCGCCCGGCCCAAGGCCGAGATACTCGGACAAATCCCAGTATTTCTGGTTGTGCCGCGAGCGGAAGCCCGGCTTTGCGAAATTCGAGATCTCGTAATGCTCAAAGCCGTTCTTGCGCAGCAGCTCGCACATGGCGAGGTAGGTATCCGCCTGTGCGTCGTCGTCCGGCAGGACCGGATTTTCTCGCCCCATCGGCGTTCCCTGCTCAAGCTTCAGACCGTAGCACGATAGATGCCGCGGACCAAGCGCCAGACACTGCTCGACCGAGTCGAGAAACTGCTCCTGCGTCTGGCTGGGCAGGCCGTACATCAAATCCAAGCTGATATTTTCGAATCCCTTCTCCCGCGCGAGGTCGACCGCATCCTTTGCCTGTTGGAAGGTATGGATGCGCCCGATGCACCTCAGTTCCTCGTCGTGCGCGGACTGCACACCGAACGACAGACGGTTGACGCCGTGCTTTTTCATCACGTCGAGCACCTTTTTATCCGTGCTCTCCGGATTGCATTCAACTGTGATCTCCGTATCGTCCGCGAGCGGGAACTTGTTGTGGATCTCCTGCAGAATGCGGCCGAGGTACTTCGGCCCCAGACAGGTCGGCGTGCCGCCGCCGATGTAGACCGTGTCCACCGTATAGCCGCTGCACGTCCTGCCGTAGTCGCGGATGTGATTAAGCAGCGCAGAGACATAGCCGCGCATCAGGTCGCGGTCGGGCACCGAGTAAAAATCGCAGTAGCCGCACTTGCTCACGCAGAACGGGATGTGGATATACAGCCCGAGCGGCTTATTCCGATAACTAAACTTGCTCATGATTCCTCATCCAGCTTCAAGACCGCCATGAACGCTTCGGTCGGGATCTGCACCGTGCCGAGCGAACGCATCTTCTTCTTGCCTTCCTTCTGCTTCTCAAGCAGCTTTTTCTTACGCGTGATATCGCCGCCGTAGCACTTGGCGAGCACGTCCTTGCGCATCGCCTTGACCGTCTCGCGCGCGATGACCTTGCCGCCGATCGCAGCCTGGATCGGAACCTCGAACAGCTGGCGCGGGATGTTCTCCTTGAGTTTTTCGCAGATGCGGCGCGCCCGGCCATAGGCCTTTTCGCGGTGCACAATGAACGACAGTGCGTCCACCTGATCGCCGTTTAGCAGCATATCCACCTTAACGAGGTCGCTCGGCCGGTAATCGAGGAACTCGTAGTCGAGTGACGCATAGCCCTTGGTACGCGCCTTAAGCGCGTCAAAAAAGTCGTAAATGATCTCGTTGATCGGCATTTCATAATGCAGTTCAACCAGATTGGAGTCCAGATACTGCATGTCCTTGAACACGCCGCGGCGCTCCTGACACATGGGCATGATATTGCCGACAAACTCCTGCGGCGTCATGATCGCCGCCTTGACGAAGGGCTCGCGCGCCTCCTCGATCAGCCCCGGATCGGGATAGTCATGCGGGTTGTCGCAGTGGACGGTCGTGCCGTCGGTCTTGACGATCTCATATACGACCGAGGGCAGGGTGGTGACCAGATCGAGGTCAAATTCCCGCTCCAGCCGCTCCTGAATGACCTCCATATGCAGCATACCGAGGAAGCCGCAGCGGAAGCCGAAGCCCAGCGCAACCGAGCTTTCCGGCTCGAACGACAGCGCCGCGTCGTTGAGCTGGAGCTTTTCCAGCGCTTCACGCAGATCCGGATACTTGGAGCCGTCCTCCGTGTAGATGCCGCAGAATACCATAGGCTGCGCCGGACGGTAGCCGGGCAGCGGCTCGGCAGTCGGGCGGGCAGCCTCGGTGACCGTGTCGCCCACGCGGGTGTCGGACACGGTTTTGATGGACGCGGTGAAGTAGCCGACCTCGCCCGCGCGCAGCTCCTGCTGGGGCGACAGGCCGAGCGGCAGCATATAGCCGCACTCGAGCACCTGAAACTCCGCGCCGGTGGCCATCATTTTGACCTTCATACCTGGGCGGATGCTGCCCTCCATCAGGCGCATATACACGATGACGCCCTTGTAGGGGTCGTACTGGCTGTCAAAGATCAGCGCGCGCAGCGGCGCATCTGCATCGCCCGACGGCGCGGGGATGTCGGACACGATGCGCTCGAGCACTTCGTGGATGTTGATGTTCATTTTTGCGGAGATCTCTGGGCTGTCCTCAGCTGGGATGCCGATGATGTCCTCGATCTCTTGCTTGACGCGCGGTGCATCCGCCGCCGGTAGGTCGATCTTGTTGATGACCGGCACGACCTCCAGCCCCGCGTCGATCGCGAGGTAGGTGTTGCCGAGCGTCTGCGCCTCGATACCCTGCGCCGCATCCACGACCAGCAGCGCGCCCTCGCACGCGGCAAGCGAGCGCGAGACCTCATAGTTGAAGTCCACATGCCCGGGCGTGTCGATCAGATTCATCTCGTAGGTCTTTCCGTCATCCGCCTCATATTCCATGCGCACCGCACGCGCCTTGATCGTAATGCCGCGCTCGCGTTCAAGATCCATATTATCCAGCAGCTGTTCCTCCATCTCGCGCTGGGATACGGCTTTGCACTGCTCCAGCAGACGGTCGGCCAGCGTCGATTTGCCGTGGTCAATGTGCGCAATAATGGAAAAATTTCTGATTTGCTCGCGATTTTTCACACCGAAAGCTCCTTATCTGTTACATAATCAATATGAAAATATTATAACATGCCCATGCCTGTCCCACAAGCGTTCTTTTGCATAACCCTTTGTGCGTGCTGCGCCTTCATCCGCAGTTTTTTTCACAAATTTTTGTTTTTCTTGCTTTATATTTTAACTGCATGGGGTATACTGGTTCTGTCAGCAAACCAAACTCTTTCTCTTTTCTTTTTCATTCTCTTCCCAAAAGCGGGGACGGCCTGGCCGTCCCCGCTTTTTTCGATCCTCATGTATCTTATACCTTTATTATATATTGACATGCTCTTCCGATATAACAGGCGTCTCTCCGTCTGTTTGTGGCAGAAGGCTGTCCTAATTCAGGTAACCATCAGTCGATATTGAGCGCATCCCGCAGCACACGCAGGCTCGCGAGATGCCCATCCAGCATGGAAAGCGTCAGATCCTCCATTTCCAGAGAAACCTCATCGTCATATCCTGCCATGCGCACAACCGAGAAAAATTCCTTCCACCATTTTGCGTCATGCCCCGCGCCAACGGCAACATAGTTCCACGCGCGCTGCGCAAACGCATCGATCGGCTTGGTATCCAGCATGCCGTTCGGCTGCCAAAAGCGGCGCTCGGGACGGGAATCCTTGCCGTGGATATGGTAGATCGCACCGTGCTCGCCCAGCACGCGCGCCGCCTCGATCGGGTCGCCGCCCATCCAGAACAGGTGCGAGGGGTCGAGGTTCATGCCCACCATCGGGCCGACTGCGTCCCGCAGACGCAGGCAGGTTTCCGGATTGTACACCAGCTGCATGCCGTGGTTCTCGAGCGCGATCTTCTCGATGCCGCAGTCCTGCGCCATCTTAACAATCTCCTTCCACGCGGGGATCGCGATCTCGTTCCACTGATAGTCCAAAATATCCTGTGTTTCCGGCGGCCAGGATGTCGTGATCCAGACAGGGGTCTTGTCGCCCCGGCAGCCTGCGGGCAGACCGCTCATCATCACAATCTTTTTCACGCCCAGCACGCGCGCCAGCTCAAACGTCTTTTTCGTGACGTCCATATCCTTCTCATACGCCAGCGGATTGCCCGAGCAGTTGAGCGCGCATAGCTCCAGCTCCTTGTCGCGCATTGCGTCATACCAATTCTCCCTGACGGTCTTATCGCGTACCAGCAGGTCGAGGTCACAGTGCGGCGCGCCGGACCAGTTTCCTGTTCCGATCTCTAACGCAGCGATTCGCTGCTCTACACAAAAGTCCAGCATTTTATCATACGGCATATCCAAGGTGCAGGTTTTGATCGCCAGTTTCATGGTCATCCTTCTTCCCTGTTGATTTGCTATAATTTTATCACACTGTAACCTTTATCTGCAAGAGACATCTCCAAAATATACCCAAATTCGCGGTAATTTTACCCATTTTTTGTCATCGTCTCTACTAAAAAAATATAATAATGCACAATGCACAGTACGCTCCACGTCCTACTAATTACTTTCTTTGTAATGCTGCACAAATCTTACCAAGGGCAACTCGCTATTAACGACAAAAATACCAACTAACACTTGCCAAAGGGCCGATCATGCATTAAAATATGAATAAGAACGTTGGAGCGTTCCACCGCCCTGTAATCAGCAGGGTAAAATGAAGAGCAGGTCACGCAGACCGTTCTCAGCAAAGGCAGCTGCCTTTGCTGTTTGGGGATATCCCCAAACAGCCTGTTTGATCCTGTGAAAAAAAGGAGAGAGGTTTTATCATGAAGAAGAGACTTTTGGCAATGTTGCTCGCAGGCGCTATGTGCGCAAGCCTTGCTGCTTGCGGCGGCAGCGACACACCTGCCGCTAACGGCGGCGAGTCCACCGGTGAGTCCACCGGCGAAGGCTACGCCATCGACGTGATCCTGAAGACCACCGCTTCCGAGTACTGGGGTTATGTTCAGGCCGGCGCGCTGTCCTACATGGAAGAGCATCCGGAGGTTACCGTTGAGGTTAAGGGCGCTTCGTCCGAAACCGCTTACGATGAGCAGCAGAACATGATCGAGACCGACCTGAACTCCGGCGCATACGATGCTTTCGTTATCGCTCCGCTGCAGGCTGATCTGGTAAAGACCCTGATTGCTGGTCAGACCGCTCCGATCATCGCGGTTGACACCGACATCGATGCTCCGGAAGTCCTGTCTTTCGTAGGTACCGGTAACGAGGACGCTGCTGCTATGGGCGGCGAAGAGGCTGTTGCAGCCGCTAAGGCTGCCGGCTGGGCTGACGATCAGCTGACTGCTATCGCGATTTCCGGCGTACAGGGTGACGCTACCGCGGAAGCCCGTCTGGCTGGTTATCAGAAGGGCGTTGAGGCTGCCGGTGGCACCTTCCTGGTTGACGAGATCCAGTATGCCAACGCCGTAGCTGACCAGGCTGCTACCTCGATGGAAGCAATTATGCAGAACCATCCGGAAGGCGTTGCAATGATCCTCTGCAACAACGACGATATGGCGATGGCAGCTGCCCGCGCAGCTGCTGGCAACGCAGCATATGAGAACACGATCTTCGTTGGTTTCGACGGCATCCAGTCCGCGTGCAACGCGATCCTCGCTGGCGAAGAGACCATGTCCGTTGCGCAGGAAGCGTTCGACATGGGCTACATGGCTGTTGAGGCTGCCGTTAGTGCGCTGAACGGCGAAACCCCCGCAGAATTCATCGATTCCGGCTGCTCGGTTGTTACCGCTGAGAATGCGCAGGAGCGTCTGGATACCCTGAAGAGCTATCTTGGCGAATAATCCTGCACCTTGGTTTTCGTAGTCTTTAAGTGAAAGGAATGAACCCCTGCTGGATTGAAAAATCAGTGCAGGGGTTCTTTCCAATTACTTGCCGCAAGTTATAGGCAGCACGCGGCGTCTCCCAACGGCGCCTACGGAAAAAACTGAACCGAGAGCAGTTTTCTTCTGTCCCGCATTTCCATCTCGGAGAAGAAAAGGTGATATGCAAATGAGTGAATACGTAGTAGAACTGAAAAACGCGACCAAGCGTTTTCCGGGCGTAGTGGCTCTGAGAAACATGCAGCTCGCCGTAAAGCCCGGTGAAATCTTGGGCCTGATCGGTGAGAACGGCGCCGGCAAATCGACCTTGATCAAGGTTCTGACCGGTGTGCATCAGGCGGATGAGGGCCAGATTTTTGTTGACGGTGTAGAGCAGCATTTCAAGAACCCGAACGACTCTGCCGCCGCCGGCATCGCCTGTGTTTATCAGGAGCTGAATATTGAGAAACTTCTGAGTGTAACCGATAATATTTTTATCAACAAATGGGTCAAAAAAGGCGGATTGCTTGACTATCCCACCATGCACAAAAAGGCTCAGGAAGTGATGGCCTCCCTCGGTCAGGAGGTCGATCCCACAAAACCTGCCGGCACGTTCGGTATGGGCGTGCAGCAGATGATCGAAATCGCTAAGGCGGTTCTGATCAATGCAAAAATGATTATTATGGACGAGCCGACTTCCTCACTCGGCGAAAAAGAGGTCGAGCAGTTGATGAAGACCTGCCGCGAGCTGAAGTCGCGCGGCATCGGCATCGTCTTTGTATCGCATAAGTTGGAAGAGCTGTTTGAGCTTTGCGACCGTGTAACTGTCATCCGTGACGGTGAGTACATTGCGACCAAGCCGATCGACGAATGGGACAACGATTCTCTGATCACCGCCATGGTCGGTCGTTCGCTCGACAACCAGTTCCCCAAGGAGTATGGTACCAAAAGCGCAGAGCCGATGCTCAAGGTTGAGCATCTGGTTGAAAACGGTGTGCTGCGCGACGTATCGTTTGACGCCTACGGCGGCGAGATCCTCGGCTTTGCCGGTCTGGTCGGTGCAGGCCGTACCGAGACCATGCGTGCGATCTTCGGCGCAGATCCGATCGACGGCGGCAAGATCACGATCAAGGGTCAGGAAGTCCATATCAAGAATCCCCGTCAGGCGGTTAATGCGGGCATTGCGTTCCTCACCGAGGACCGTAAGGGCCAGGGCCTTGTACTGGCGCAGTCGATCCGCACCAATCTGATTCTGGCAAACATGAAGGGCTTCAGTAAGGGCCTGTTCCTCGACGAAAAGAAGATCCTCGAAAGCGGCGAAAAGAATATCGCTTCGCTTCGTATCAAGACCCCGTCAATCGACGAGATCGTCGGCCAGCTTTCCGGCGGCAACCAGCAGAAGGTTGTTATCGGCAAGTGGGTCAATACGGAC
>DXDO01000034.1 GCA_019115425.1 Candidatus Agathobaculum merdigallinarum
CCTCGTCCTTGATTTCCAGTTCTTCACTCATTTATTTTGATTCCTTTCCAGAAACTTGCGATTACCGTATTAGGGAAATACCGGCCGCGCACAGCGCATACAAGAGAAAATACCGGATCATCCGGTATTTCCGAGGCTGTTCGAAAAACATAGTTTTTCGAACAGCCTCTCGATCGGAACCACGCTTCCGATCGAAGATTCCGCTGTCTGCGCGCGCCTTTCAGGCACACTTGCCAGCGGTTTGTATAAAAACCCACGCACATGTCGCGGGTTTTTATGAAAATTGCAACTTGTTGCAATTTTCTATTTTATGCGCGACACGCATTTTAACGCCGCACAGCGGCGGAATACGGTATCGCGGGCTACGGCCTGCGGCGCGAAGGACTTTTTCGACAAGCTGAAACCGGCCGCTCTGCGGCCGGTTTTTTATGCGCGCGGCTATTTCATTCGGCGGGCCGGAACCATGCGGGCACAGCATTGTCCAGCAGATCGAGATCGCGGAAAACAGCCGCTGCGGCGCGCTCGTACTCGTCAGGGGTGCGCGACTTTTTGAGCGCTTTGCCGTGCTTTTCGCTGTCCGCAAACAGGTTCAGGTGATAGAACCAGATCTCCTTCATGCGTAGCATGGCGACGCGGCGGTCCCCGAAGGCTTCGCAGTATCGCCCGTACAGCGTGTTGTGAAAATGCTCAAGTGTTTTTTTATCTGCCCGTGCGCCGCCCGTAAGCCGCGTGACAAGCGACGGATCGGCGATCAGCCCGCGCCCGATCATCACCGCCTGTACAGCGAGATAGCGCTGCGCGACCGCCGCTGCATCCGTCTCGCTGACCAGGTCTCCGTTGTAGCAGACCGGCATCCGGCAGCGCGGCAGCGCGGCGGCGAAGGCCGCTTCGCGCACCTTCCCCTTATAGAAATCCTGCCGTACGCGCGGATGGATGGTCAGTTCCGCAACAGGATACCGGTTATAAATTGCGAGCAGGCGGTCAAACTCGGCGGGGTCGTGCATCCCGAGCCGCGTCTTAATCGAGACATCCCCGCGGCACGAGCAGAATACCGCGTCCAGAAAACGGTCGAGCGCGTCCGGATCCCCTAAAAAGCCCGCGCCCTTGCCTTTGGCAGTCACCGTGCCGGAGGGACAGCCCAGATTGAGATTGACCTCGGCGTAACCCATGTCGAACAGTGTGTTGGCCGCCCAGATAAAGTCCGCGGCGGATTTGGTCAGCAGCTGCGGCACCGCGGGCACGCCCGCGTTGACCTCGGGCGCAACCTCGCGCTTCTGGCGCGGGGTCAGGCGCTCGTTTGTCGTCGGCGTGATGAAGGGCATGAAATATTTGTCGATCCCCGGGAAATACTCGTGGTGTGTGCGGCGGTAAACCGCGCCGGTCACTCCCTCCATAGGGGCAAAATAATACCGCATGGAAAAACCTCGTCTGCATGGATTGTTTCTCCATTATAACCGGATTTGCTGCTCCGTGCAAGGGCGGGTGATGCGCATCCGCTTCGCCGGCGGGCTCAGCTTTTGGACTTCGGCTTGGCGAGCAGCGCGAACAGGCAGCCGAACACGATCGCCGCCGCGATGCCGCCTGCGGCGCCGGTCACGCCGCCGGTGAACGCGCCCAGCAGCCCGCTTTCCGCCACCGCCTTGGCAACGCCTTTGGCCAGCGAGTAGCCGAATCCCAGCAGCGGCACCGTCGCGCCCGCGCCCGCATAATCCACCACCGGCTGGTAGATGCCGATGGCCTGCAAAAATACGCCGATCACCACCAGGCTGACCAGAATGCGCGCCGGCGTCAGCTTGGTCTTATCGATAAACACCTGGCAGACCGCGCAGATCGCGCCGCCGACCCAGAAGGCATTTATATACTCCATCCAGTTCATGTGCCGCTCCTTTCGATCACGACCGCGTGGCAGATGCCCGCGATGGGCTGACCCTGCTGCACCGAGGTCGGGCTCATCATCGCGCCCGTGCCTGCGAACACCAGGCGTTTGATTTTGCCCGCCTGCATATCGCGCAGCAGCGGCCCGCACAGCACCGCCGCCGAGCAGCCGCAGCCCGAGCCGCCCGCGTGCGCGTCCTGCTCGTCGCCGAACAGCAGGCTGCCGCAGTCCGAATACACAGGGGAAAGGTCGATCTTGTCCTCGCGCAGCAGGGTCAGCAGCAGATCCGCGCCCACATGCCCGAGGTCGCCGGTCACGATGCAGTCGAAATC
This sequence comes from Candidatus Agathobaculum merdigallinarum, assembly GCA_019115425.1. Classification (GTDB taxonomy): domain Bacteria; phylum Bacillota; class Clostridia; order Oscillospirales; family Butyricicoccaceae; genus Agathobaculum; species Agathobaculum merdigallinarum. Next base: position 2,209 of record DXDO01000034.1, read on the forward strand.
GTTCGGCTGCGCGCCGAGGTCGGCCAGCAGCGTGGATAATGTGTCGTAGGCCGCGGGGGCCATCGCCGCGCCCATGTTGTTCGCGTCCTTCACGCCCATCTCGACCATTTTGCCGAACAGCGCGTGCGTGATGCGGATATGCCCGCTTCCCTGTTTGCCCAGCACCGCCGCGCCAGCTGCCGTGGCTGTCCATTGTGCCGTCGGGGTGCGCTGGCCGCCGTAGGCGAGCGGGAAGCGGTACTGCCGCTCGGCCGAGCAGAAATGCGAGGACGCGGACGCGACCAGCCGCCGCGCCGCGCCGCTTTCCACAAGGCACGCGCCGAGCGCCAGACCCTGCGCCATGGTCGAGCATGCGCCGTACTGCCCGAGGTACGGCACGTCCGACTGCATGGACGCCAGAAACGAGCCGATGCACTGGTTGAGCAGATCGCCCGCAAGGATCAGGTCGAGGTCGCTTTTCTGCAGCCCACCCTTTTTCAGTGCGGTCTCGATCGCGGTCTTTTGCAGCTCGCCCTCGGCCAGCTCCCACGACTTCTGCCCCATTCGGTCGTCCTCGGTCACAAAGTCAAACTGCGCGCCGAGCGGGCCATCGCCCTCTTTTTTGCCGACCGCCGCCGCGTGCGCCAGCAGAAACGGCTGATCCTCCAGTTGCAGCGTGCGCTGCCCGATGCGTCGGATCATCCCGCGCCGCCCCCTCCCAGCAGAACCAGCACCAGCCCGTAAACCACGCTGGCGGAAATGCCATATACCAGCACCGGCCCGGCGATGACGAACATCTTCGCAGCCAAACCGAGGATCAGGCCCTCGCTTTTGAACTCCATGGCGGGCGAGACGATCGAGTTGGCAAAGCCGGTGATCGGCACGATCGTGCCCGCGCCCGCGTGCTTGGCGAGCTTTTCGTACAGGTGCAGGCAGGTCAGCAATGCGCCGAGAAACACCATCGTGATCGAGGTCGCGGCGGCGGCGTCCGCGGTATCCAGCCCGCGCCCCTGCCAGAAGTTGCTCACCGCCTCGCCCACCGTGCAGATCGCCCCGCCGAACAGGAATGCCTTCAGGCAGTCCCTCCAAAGCGGGGAATTCGGGCTTTTCTGCTCCAGCATCTGCTGATACTTCTGTTTATCCAGCTTCATGCGTTGTTACTCCTCTCCGGGAGGATTCTCCCCTGTTTGTGCTAGTTTACGCAGAAAGCGGTCTTTTATCCATCTGGCATTATAAAATAAACCGAATTTGGCTATTTGAAACATGCCATAAATGCAGTATCCTTTTGGTACAGAAAGAAACCGCAAGGGGGCATCCACCATGGAGAACAGGAAAAGTAAGATCACATTGTATGATATTGGCGCGATCGGTTTAATGGCGGCCTTTGTGTTTATCGCAACGTTTTTCTTCAAGATCAAGATCCCTACGCCGGGCGGCTCGACCATGGTCAAGCTCGGAAACGGTATCTGCCTGCTGTGCGGCACGCTGCTGGGCGGCTGGCGCGGCGGGCTGGCCGCGGGCATTGGCTGCGCGCTGTTTGATCTGACCGATCCGGAATATGCGCCGACGGCCTATATTACCTTTATCCGTTATTTTATTATGGCCGGACTGTGCGGCTTTATCGCACACTGGCACGGCGCGAACGGCCGCAAAACCGGCCGGAACCTGGCGGCCACCATCATCGGTGCGTTTACCTATTCGGGCATGTACATCGGGGAAAAAATCATTGGTATGATGATCGTCGGCTCGGCGTTTGTCCCTGCTGTGGTGGGCAACGCGGCGAGCATTATATCCAGCCTGACCAACGCCGTGGTGGGTGTGATCGTGGCGATGCTGCTCACGCCCGCGCTGCGCAAGGCATTCCAGTCAACCGCATTCGCGCGCCGCATGGAGCATAGTGCATCCAAATAAGGCAGAAAGACAAAAAACAGCCGTCGGGGCCCCAAGTTCCGGCGGCTGTTTGCATATGCTGTTATATTTCGTCCATGGCGCGCTGAGCGACATAAACGATGAACTCCTCAGGCGTGGGGCGCGCGCCCTTACAGGGAATCTGGCGGAGACGGTAGGCGGCAAGGTCGTCTGCCGGTTGGTCAAAAGCGGCGTCGATGGATTTTTGGATCTCCCGCCGGACTTCCTCGGGCGTGGTATTATACTGGCGGGCAACTTGCTGAAAAATTCTGTTCATATCCATTTTTATCATCTCATATAATAATATTATTAGATAATTATATTATCGAATAACAGAATTGTCAACCGCATATATATGTTTTAGGGTATATATGAGGTGAAGTCTATGAGCAGCATCCGCCTGACATTAAAGGAAGTGTTAGAGCAGCGCGGCATCACGCGTTATGAGTTGAGCCAGCGCACGGGCATCAAATACCCAATTGTAGATAAATATTACAAAAACAAAGTCATCCGCTATGACAGCGCGCTGCTGCTGAAAATGTGCATTGCGCTCGACTGCGAGATCGGCGATCTGATCGAAGTTGTGAAGGACCCTTCTTAAGCCGTAAAAAAACCGCCCCTCGGGGCGGTTTTTTTGTGCATTCATAGTGTGTGTTACATCATATCCAGCAGCCGGTAGCACCGCGCCTTGGTATAGCTCTGGCGGAAGCTGTACGAGGCAAGCTGCGCCTCGGTCTCGTCCTCAACGGCGCTGGCCGCGTTCTCCGCGCCCGAGTCGCGCTCGTTTACCCATTGCTCGAAGCTGGCTTCCTCAGCGGCATACTGGTCGGCATTGAGGATGGTCGAAAGGTAATCATACATATCCATCAACAGCGCATCCCAGGACTCAAACGAGCCGGCGGTCAGCGCAAGCTCATCCTCGACCGTCGCGGCGGAGGCGATTTGCAGGTCGCGCTGCTCCAGCTCTTCCATGCGGCTCGAGAAGTCCTGCTTCTGCTCCGCCTGCTGCTGCTGGTTTTCCTCCTGTCGCTGCGCGGCCTCCTGCGCCTTGGTCAGTTCCTCGCGCAGATCGGCCACCTGGCTTTTCTGGTCGTCGGTCAGGGTGTCGTCCGCATCCAGCGTGTCGAGCATCGCCGCGCACTGGTCATACTGGCTGTTCGCCAGATATTCCTGCGCGCGCTGGAAGTCCGCGGCAAATTCGCTGTCCGACTGAGCGGCCTGCGCCTCGGCGAGCAGTTCCTCGATCGCTTCATACAGTGCGGAGGATGGATCGGTCACCCGGTTTTGCAGCTGCTTGAGCGCGGCCACCGCTTCGGTGTATTGCTCGTTATCCACGTAGTCCTGCGCGGTCTGGAAATCCTCGAGCAGCTGGATGGTCGGGTCCAGCGCGGACGGATCGCTGGCTTCCGCCTGCGCCGCAAGATAATACTCGAGCGCCTTGTCAAAATCGCCGCGATTGAGATACTGCTCGGCAAGAGTAAGCGTTTCATCCGGCTGGCGGGACAGGAAAAACCATACGCCGCCGCCGATCAGCGCGGCGATCAGAATGACCACTACCGCGATCACTGCGGCCTTTTTGCCCTTGGAGGGCTTTCTGTAAAGCTCATCGTCCGGATCGGGCTGGGAGAAGTAGGTGGTGCGCGGCGGTTCAGGCGCGCTGGACGTGCGGCGCACGGGCGGCCGCGGCTCGGCGGCGGGGATGCGCGGGTCGGTCGCAGCGAGCGGATCACCGGTGGTCACGCCGTCCTCCTCCGCGCCGGCGGAGGGATGGCCTTCCTTCATCACCGCATCAAAGGCCGAAAGATCGATGGGGCCGTTCAGTTCGTCCGGCAGCGAGGTGAAAACGGCGGTTTCGTCGTTTATGCCGGTCTGTTCGACGGTCGCGCCGCAGAATGGGCAGAATTTGCCCGCGATGGGCAGCTCCTTACCGCAGTTCTTGCAAAGCATGTATGAGTTCCTCCTCTGAAAATATACCATTTATATGTGATATACGGCTATATGAAACCAATAGTAGTATAACACGCGGCAAAGCGCTTGTAAACCTCCGTATAATGGAACAAAACAAACGGCCGGACCGTCTTCTGCATCAGTACGCGCGGGAAATATCCGGAAAGCGGCTTTTGTATCGAAACTAAAACCCCGCTTCCGCTTGACAAGCCCTGCCTGTAACCGTACAATAGAAACAATGATGTGACAAGGGGGAATATTCCTTGAAGAAACGTATTTTGAGCGGTATCCTGGCCGCTCTGATGCTGCTGACGCCGGCGTTTGCCGCGGGCGAAGGCGCTGCCGCCGCGGCAGGACAGGACAGCGCCGCTGCGGGGGAGCAAGCCTTTCGCACAGTGCTGACCTATGCGGTCGCGCTGCCGGAGGGCAGCGATGCCGACCAGATGGACAGCGCCATGCTTCAGCAGGTTCATACCGTTTTAACGCACCGGCTGGATTTTCTGGGCATTACGGGTGCGGAAATCGTGTTTTCTGACGACCGGACAGCCGTAACGGTCACCCTGCCCGCAGGGACGGACACCGAGGGCGTGGCGGAGTTTCTTGCATGGCGGAATGATCTGACGTTCACGGACGCAGACGGCAAGGTCTGGATGACCGGCACGCATGTATCCGGCGGGAATCTCGGATTTTCCGACGCCGGAACCCCAACCATACAGCTCAGCCTGACCGCTGCGGGGCAGGAAGCGATCACCGAGGCGCTCGATGCGTCCTCTGCGCTGACCGTCGCAATGGATGGGCAGGCGATCGCGCAGATCGAAGCCGACGATGTATCCGAAAGCGGCTGCGTTCTGACCGGCGACTTTACCGAGGACGACGCGCGGCTGTTCCTCGCCCGCGTAAACGCGCAGACGCTGCCCGTTACATTGACGCTGACCGACAGCACTGCCATCCCCGTCGAACCGGAGCGGCCCGCCGAGCCTGTTTTCCCTGATATCGCGGGGCACTGGGCGGAGGACGAGCTCAATCGTGCGGTTTCGCTCGGCCTGCTCAACGGCATCGACGGTAAAATGCTGCCGGATCATTCGGTCAAGCGTTCGGAGGCCATCGTGATCCTGAGCCGCGCGCTGGGTGCGGACGCGGCGGACGACACCACGGGCCTTGTGAACGTGCCGCAGAATGCCTGGTATGCGAACGATCTGGGCAAGGCCATTCATCTCGGCCTGATCGAAGCGGATGACAGCCGCAATTTTGATACCGCGTCCACCCGTGCCGAGGCGTTCGTGCTGCTCGCGCGCGCATTTGCATACGACCGCGCCGAGGTCTCGGAGGATGTGCTCGGCGCGTTTACCGACACGGCCTCCATGACGGATGAGCAGCGGCAGGCCGCTGCGGCGCTCATTGCGGCGGGCGTTGTCAACGGCCACACCGAAACCACGCTCAACCCGCAGGGACAGCTGACGCGCGCGCAGTTTGTCACCATGCTGCTCCGCATTCTCGCCAATTTCCCCTCCGACAGTGCGGAAGCGGCCCAGCCCGGCGGTACGCTGGTCACAGAGCCGGAAACCGTGCTGGCGAATAAGCAGAGCACCGGCGATTATGTATTTGCGTGCGACACCAGCGCGATCGTGATTGATGGCTCTGCGCTCAGCGGCAGGGTCGTGCTCAAGGGTTCGGAAGCCGTACAGATGACGGCGCAGAACGCTTCGGCGATCGCCACGCTTGCGGTCGATCCCGCGGGCACGGCGGCAATCGCCATGGAGGACGACGCCGCAGCGGAAACGCTTGTGATCGCGGGTACGGGCGGCGCGGTCTCATTCGACGGCGCAGCTTCCAATATTGAGATCACGGCATCGGACCGCGATATTTCGATCTACAACATCAATGCAGACACGCTGACCATCACCGGCAGCGGCAATACCATCATGGTGGACGGCTCGGTCGGCGCGGTGTCGGTAAACGGCGGCGCGGAAAACAACACGCTGACCCTGAACGGCGCGGTAGACACCCTGCTGGCCGCCGGCGTCGGCACCAAGGTGTCCGGCGACGGTAAGGCGGGCGCTGTCGATATCCGTGCGGTGGGCTGCGAGGTTTCGATCAGCGCGGATTCGGTGACCGAGAACATCGATCAGGGCCTGACGGGCGTGAGCATCGAAATGGGTGTGCCGGAAAAGGTGCTGCCGGGCGGCGCCCTGCTGACGCAGGTCAAGTTCAACGGCGTGACCGAGGATAAGATCTGCTCCGCGCAGTGGTATCAGGACGGCAAGCCGATCGAGGGCTACGGCAACAACCACTTTGAGCTGACTGCGGACAAGATTTCCCGTCATACCACCTACTTCACCTTTACCAAGGATATGAAAACCAGCGTTACCATGGGCTTCCGCCTGACATATGACAACCCCTCAACAGGCGAGGTCGAGGAGCTTTATGCGGAAAAGACCGTGCCGATTGAGAACTACTCGGACGAGTGGTATTACGAGCGCGACGTCAACCGCGTGCTGAATCTGGTCTCCTCTACATACCGCGGCAACTACACCAGGAAGTATGCGGTCGATAACGACTATTCGCAGGTGGAAAAGGAGATCTGGATCAACGCCAAGGGCTATTCGAGCAATACCCAGTACCTGCTGTGGATCAACCGCGCTTACCAGCATGTCAACGTGTTCCAGGGCTCCAAGGGCAACTGGAAGATGATCAAATCCTTCCTTGTGGGCACGGGCGCGGCGAGCACGCCCACGCCGACCGGACTGACCACGGTCTCCTACAAGTCCGCGGGCGGCTGGACGACCGACCACTATACCGTGCGTCCGGTTGTCGGCTTCTATCCGGGCACGGGCTATGCGTTCCATTCGCGCCTGTGCTATCCGGGCACGGACACCGAGTATGATTTCAGTGCGGGCTATCCGGTATCGCTCGGCTGCATCCGCATGTACAAGAGCGATATCAACTGGATCTACAACAACATCCCTGTGGGGACGGCGGTCGTTATATTCTAAAATATTCGTTTGAAGCGTACAGCTTCAAACGAGGGGCTTTGCCGGACATATGTCCGGACAAAGCCAAAGCGCGATATTTGCGCGCCGCTTGCGGCACACAAAATCGCTTCCTAGTATAAAAAGGCAGGCGCATGTCCTGCCTTTTTATGATTTCCGGCCGGTTTCAGCCGGAAATCTTTTTTATGCGCGCGAGGCGCGCGCAAGGACAGCGTAGGTCCTCGGTTTTTATGAAAGCAGGCCGTGAGTGCGGCCTGCTTTCTTTTTGAAGCCGCGCCTGCGGCGCGGGGGGACTTGTCCTGCCTTTTTATGATTTCCAGCCGGTTTCAGCTGGAAATCTTTTTATGTGCGCCACGGGGGTGCTACAGATTGGCGCTGAACCTCGGTTTTTGTGGAAGCGGCCGACGGAGAAACGGAAAGGTGTGCCCTGTCGCCCAAATATTCTTGCGTCCCGGATTAAAACGGGGTATACTAACCATATCTGAATATCTGGAGGAATACTGGAATGCAGGATGGATTTGTCAAAATTGCCGCGGCAACGCCCGATCTGCGCGTCGCGGATTGCACCTATAATGCTTCCGAGATCGTTAAGCTGGCGAAGCAGGCGGCGGACAGGGGGGCAAAGCTGATTGCCTTTCCCGAGCTGTGCCTGACCGGCTATACCTGCGGAGACCTGTTTTTGCAGCAGACGCTGCTGGACGGTGCGCTTTCCGCACTCGAGACCGTGCGCCGCGAAACGGCCGGACTGAACGCCGCTGTCGTCGTCGGTCTGCCGCTGATGCACGAGGGCAAGCTGTATAACGCTGCCGCGGTGCTGTGCGGCGGGAAAATCGAGGGCGTGACGCCCAAGCAGTTCATCCCGAATTATTCCGAATTTTATGAGCAGCGTCACTTTGTTTCGGGCGCGGGCGTGCCGTTCCAGACGGTTCGCCTGCTCGGGCAGGATACGCTGTTTGCGGGCGGAGAGCCGCTTCTGTTCCGCTGCGGCAGTATGCCGGACTTTACCTTCGGCGTGGAGATCTGCGAGGATCTGTGGGTGGCAAACCCGCCGTCCACGCGCCTTGCACAGGCCGGAGCGACCGTGATCGTCAACCTGTCTGCATCGGACGAGATCATCGGCAAGGCGTCCTACCGCCGCGACCTGGTGCGCCAGCAGTCCGCGCGGCTGCTGTGCGCCTATGTTTACGCGGACGCGGGCTTCGGCGAGTCCACGCAGGATCTTGTGTTCGCGGGGCACGACCTGATCGCGGAAAACGGCGCGCTGATCGCGGAAAGCCGCCTGTTTGACCGCGGCATCATCTGCGCGGATATCGACGTGCAGCGCCTCGTGCATGAGCGCCGCCGCATGAATACCTTTACGACCGAGCAGAACCCCGTGATCTCGGCGCTGGATATCCGGCCGGGGGCAAATGACCTTGCGAACCGCACGTTCCCGCGCACGCCCTTCGTGCCTGCAAACAAGGCGCTGCGCGACGAGCGCTGCGAGGAGATTTTGACCCTGCAGGCGACCGGCCTTGCCACCCGCCTGCGGCACACACACGCAAAGACGGCGGTGGTCGGCCTGTCGGGCGGGCTGGATTCCACGCTCGCGCTTATCGTGCTGGTGCATGCGTTCGATATGCTGGGGCTGGATAGAAAGGGCATCCTCGCGGTCACCATGCCGTGCTTCGGCACGACCGCCAGAACCCGCGGCAACGCGGAAAAGCTCGCGGACGCCTATGGTGTGACGCTTCAGACCGTGGACATCAAGGCGGCGGTCGATCAGCATTTCAGCGACATCGGCCAGTCCAAGGACGATCTCTCAGTCACCTTCGAAAACGGGCAGGCGCGCATGCGCACGCTGGTGCTGATGAACCTTGCCAATAAGCACGGCGGCATGGTGGTCGGCACGGGCGACCTATCCGAGCTCGCGCTCGGCTGGGCGACCTACAACGGCGACCACATGAGTATGTACGGCGTCAACGCCTCCATCCCCAAGACGCTGGTGCGCTATCTCGTGGCCTACGAGGCCGACCGCGCGCTGGGCGAGCTGAGCGATGTGCTGTGCGACGTGCTGGACACACCGGTCTCGCCCGAGCTGCTGCCGCCCAAGGACGGCGAGATCAGCCAGAAAACCGAGGATCTGGTCGGCCCGTACGAACTGCACGACTTTTTCCTGTATTATCTGCTGCGCTTCGGTTATCCGCCGCGCAAGATCTACCGCATCGCGCACAAGGCGTTCACGGGCGTATATGACGACGCGACCATCAAAAAGTGGCTCGTGACCTTTATCCGCCGCTTCTTTACCCAGCAGTTCAAGCGCGCCTGCCTGCCGGACGGCCCCAAGGTCGGCACGGTCACGCTGTCCCCGCGCGGCGATTGGCGCATGCCGTCGGATGCGTGCGCGGCGCTGTGGCTCTCCGAGGCGGAAAAGCTGTAAGACAGGTATAGGGGGCTTCAAAAGCCCCCTATATACCAGGCTTGGTTCCGCAGAAACCAAGCCTGGATACCCGAACGCCGCGCCCCAAGGGCGCTGAGTCGGGGCATAAAAAGACCGGGCAAAGCTCGGTCTTTTTATGGAAACCGCAAAGCGGTTTCCTGTTTCATGCCGCGCCGCAGGCGCGGGAAATCCCTCCACAAAGGAGAAAACCATACTTGAAAACCTTGGTCCGCAGGCTGGCGGCGGTGCTGACCGTCGTCCTGCTCTGCTTGAACTTATATTATGAACTGGCGCCCGGCTACATTGTGGGGCCGGAATGGAAAATTGTATTTGCCGCGGGCTTTGCTGCGCTGCTCGGCATATCGCTGTTTTACGGCGTGCCCAAAGGTGCGCGCGGTGCGCGGCGGCACGATTACATGATGCTGCTGTTCTGGTACTACTTATGGGTGCTGGCAAACGTGCTGTTTTTCGACAATGCCTTCGGCCGCGGCTTTCATCCGGGCGTAGACTATGGAGCGGTCAATTTGGAACCGCTGCGCACGGTCAAAAATTATCTGCTTGCCTATGGATACGGCAATATTTCGCTGCGGCTGGTCATTCTCAACCTGCTGGGCAACCTCGCGGCATTCGCGCCGCTGGGCGTGCTGCTGCCCGCCCTGTTTCGCTGGCAGCGGAGCATCTTTTTCTTCACCGCAACGCTCACGCTCGGCATCACCGCAGTTGAGGTGGCGCAGGTCTATACCGGTGCAGGTTCGTGCGATGTGGACGACCTGATTTTGAACCTTGCCGGTGCGCTGATTGTGTTCATCATTTGCCGCATCACGCCGATCTGGAGACATATCTGCCGTGTGAATCCACGAAATGGATGAGGGAGGGGCGCCGCATGGAAAAGGACGCTGCTTTTATCCTGCTAGATCTGGGGCAGGGCGGTCACCGCTTGATTGTTGTACCCGAGCGGATTGCACAGCGCGCAAAGGATTACCAGATGCAGTTTGATAAATGGCTGGCTGCGCCGGAAGCAGATCACGGCTACTGGGTCACAGCGCCGGACGGCACGCCCGCACTGTGTTATGACGGGGCGGAAGCCTTTGTCAAATGGCTGAATACGCATATTTTGGACGCGGAAGAAAAACCGGCTTATGTCGTGCCGACGCTTTACTTTTAGCCGATAACGATAGAAAGGGGAAAATCCCGATGTTTGACACTGTACTCATCGCGGGCCTCGGCCTGATGGGCGGCTCGATGGCAAAGGCCATCAAAACGCGCACGCTCAGCCGCGTGCTCGGCTGGAACCGCACCCGCCGCACCGCGGAGCAGGCGCTTGCGGACGGCGCGATCGACGCGATCGCGACCGAGGCGCTGTATAAGGAAGCTGACCTGGTCATCATCGGCCTGTATCCGCAGGCGACGGTCGACTGGCTGCTGGAGAATATGCCCAAGATGAAAAAGGGCTGCGTGGTGGTCGACATGGTCGGCGTCAAGCAGTTCATGGTCGACCGGCTCGAGCAGGCCGCGCTCGACGCGGGCGTGCATTTTGTCGGCGGGCACCCGATGGCGGGCCGCGAGTTTTCCGGTCTGGATTTCTCCCTGCCGACCCTGTTCGACGGGGCGAGCATGATCTTCGTGCCGACCGCAAGCAGCACCGAGCGGGTGCTCGAGCAGCTCGAAGCCTACTTCATGTCGCTCGGCTTCGGCCAGACCGTGCGCTGCTCGGCAGAGCAGCACGACAGGATGATCGCGTTCACCTCGCAGCTGGCGCATGTCGTGTCCTCGGCGTATATCAAAAGCCCGGAGGCGGACAAGCATAACGGCTACTCGGCGGGAAGCTACAAGGATCTGACCCGTGTGGCCAAGCTGAACGAAACCATGTGGAGCGAGCTGTTTTTGTGCAACGCCGAGCCGCTGGCGCGCGAGATCGACGAAATCATCAGCCATTTGGACGAATACCGCCGCGCGATCCGCGCGGGCGACCGAGAAACGCTGACCGCGCTGCTGCGCGACGGCCGCGAGCGCAAGGAACGCTTGGGGTAAATGGAAACCAGCCGGAAGAGCGGTTTTGCGTCTGCGCAAGGCCAGTGCTTTTCAAACGACCTCTTATTTGGTTCGGATTTTTTGCGGCAAATGCCGTTCCGCGCAAGGCGAACGGGTTTGTTGCATATTTGCGCGGAATGGGATATCATAATAAGGAATGAAAACATACCCGAAAGGAAGAATTTCCATGGAAATGGCCAACATTCCGGTGCGCGCCGACGTGCCGGAGCAGAACAAATGGGCGATAGGCGACCTGTTCGCCACGGATGATGACTGGCGCGCGGCGCTCGCCAGTGCAAAGGAATTCGTGCCGCGCGTCGCGGCGTACCGCGGGCGGCTGGCGGAGAGCGGCGAGACGCTGCTCGCATTCTTCCGGCTGGACGATGAAATCAGCCTCGCGTTTGACGCGCTAGTGCACTACGCCCAGCGCAAAAGCGACGAGGACACCCGCGTCGCGGCTTATCAGGAGATGGTCAGCCAAGTGACACGCCTTGCGGTCGAACTCCAGTCCGCGGCGGCGTTTGAGACCCCCGAGCTGCTCGCGATCGACGACGAAACGCTTGCCCGCTTTTATCAGGATGCGCCTGCACTCGAAAACTACCGCCTTTGCATCGATCGCGTGCGCCGCCGCAAGGAGCATGTGCTTTCGGACAAGGAAGAAGCCCTGCTCGCTGCAGCAGGTGAAATGGCCGCAAGCCCGGACGACATCTACTCGATGCTGAATGACGCCGACCTCACCTTCCCAGATGCGGCCGACAAGGACGGGAACAAGCATCCGGTCACCCATGGCACCTATATCCCGCTGATGCAGTCCTATGACCGCGTGCTGCGCAAATCGGCGTTCGATTCGCTCTACTCGGTGTATGGCCGGTTCCGCAATACTGCGGCCGCGACGCTGTCCGCGCAGATGAAGCAGCTGCTGTTCTTCGCGAACGCGCGCTGCTACCCCTCCACGCTGGACGCGGCGCTCGACGGCACCGAGGTGCCGCCCGCGATCTATCACAACCTGATCGACGCGGTGCATCGCTCGTTTGCGCCCATGTACCGCTATGTCGGCCTGCGCCGCCGCCTGCTCGGGCTGGATGAGCTGCACATGTACGACCTGTATGTCTCAGTCGTCGAGGGCGTGGAGATGAAGTTCACTTTCGAGCAGGCCAAGGAGATCGCACTGGGGGCGCTCGCCCCGCTGGGCGAGGATTACCTCGCCATCCTGCGCGAGGGCTTCGAAAACGGCTGGATCGACGTGTATGAAAACGAGGGCAAGCGCTCGGGCGCGTACTCTGCGGGCGCGCGCGTGCACCCCTATGTGCTGCTAAACTTCAAGGGCACGCTGGACGACGTGTTCACGCTCGTGCATGAGATGGGCCACGCGATCCACTCCTATCTGTCCAACAAGACCCAGCCGACCGCGTATCAGGACTATGTGATCTTTGTGGCCGAGGTCGCCTCGACCTGCAACGAAGCGCTGCTGATGGAGTATCTGCTGTCCGTCACGGAGGACAAAAAGCAGCGCGCCTACCTCATCAACCACTTCCTCGAGCAGTTCCGCGGCACGCTGTACCGCCAGACCATGTTCGCGGAGTTCGAGCTGAAGGCCAATGAGATGACCCAGCGCGGCGAGGGCACGACCGCCGAGGCGCTCTGCGCGCTATATAAGCAGCTTAATGAGCAGTATTTCGGCCCGGATATGGTCGTGGACGAGGAGATCGCGCTTGAGTGGGCGCGCATCCCGCATTTCTACTATGATTACTACGTTTATCAGTACGCGACCGGCTACGCTGCGGCGATCGCGCTGTCGCGCCGCATCCTGCGCGAGGGCGAGCCGGCGGTTCAGGACTACCTCGGCTTCCTGTCCGGCGGCTGCTCGGCCGACCCGATCACGCTGCTGCGCGGCGCGGGTGTGGATATGGCAAGCCCCGCGCCCATCGAGGACACGACAAAGCTGTTTGGCGATTTGATTTCCGAAATGGAAGCGCTGCTGGCGTAAAACGCTGTAAAAAAGGGAACGGATTTTTCCGTTCCCTTTTGTATTGCTGCCTACGCATATCCGGCAGCCGCCATTCCCTATCCGGATATTTCACGCTGCGCGGCCGCATATCCTTGTCCGGTCAGCCGATCATATGCCCAACGTTATGCGCCGCCTTGTGCATCGCGTGCTCAGCTTTGTTGGCCGCGTGCTGTGCGCTGCGCCGCACCGAGGGATTCATCATCGCACCCGCCGCCATCATGGAAACCACCGCGCCTGCGACCGCACCGGTCGCAATGCCTGAAATAAAGGGAGATACATGCATAATTTGTCCGCCGCCTTTCCAAAATAATTTGATAACGGGCGGGAAGCTGCCGGAAAATCGTTTTGATTTTGCGCCGCCGCTTGCCGCGCCTGTTTGGCAGGCATCCGTCCGCCGCGCGGGATGGCGCAAAATTTTTCCGTCCGCTTCCGCCGCACAGTTAGTGTACCCGATTTCCGCGCGGACTTGCATGTGTGCGGCGGCAACAAAAATTGCATGAAAAAACAAATTTATTTTGCGCAATCGACTGTTTACAAAACCCGCGGCATAGGATATAATATATGCAACAATCCGCCTTTAACCGCGGCCCGTGAGCCGCCAAGGCAGAAAACAGTGCATACGCTGTCAGCCGTGAAATGGGGGACAGGTGTAATTTGTTGTACGGCTTTCTGCTGGTTTTTGCGGAAGGCTGCTTTTTTTTCAAATTTTTTCCGATGGGAGGTGACGGGATGGCCGAACAAAAGGCCGTCATCATGGATGCGGACGGCGTGCGCCGCGCGCTGACCCGCATCGCGTTCGAGATCATCGAAAAAAACAAGGGGATGGAAAACCTTTTGCTCGCCGGGGTGAAAACGCGCGGCGTGTTCCTCGCCGAGCGCATTGCCCAAAAGCTGGGCGAGGTCGAAGGCGCCGCACCACCCGTGCTTACGCTGGACGTCACGCCTTGGCGGGACGATAAGCCCCGTGCAGATGCGCCGCTGCCTGCGTCCGATCCCCGCATCGAGGGTGCGACCGTCGTCGTCGTGGACGATGTGCTGTATACAGGGCGTACGGCCCGCGCCGCAATCGAGGCGGTGTCGCACGGCGCGCGTGCAGGGCGCATCCAGCTTGCCGTGCTGGTCGATCGGGGACACCGCGAGATTCCCATCCGGCCGGATTACACCGGTAAAAACCTGCCCACCTCGCGGGAGGAGCGCGTGAGCGTCCGGCTGACCGAAGTGGACGGGGAAGATAACGTTGTTATTTTAGAAAGCAAGGATCAAACGAACAACCGCTTGCAGTCATGAAAGGAAGAATGGCATGTCGATCCAAACACTGGTAGAAAAAATCAAGCAAAAGGGCAATCCCACCGTCGCGGGTCTGGACGCCCGTCTCGAGTACATCCCGCAGCATATCTCCCAGCGCAGCATGATGCTGCACGGTGAGACGCTGCGCGCCGCGGCGGAAAGCGTGGTCGCGTTCAACTGCGGGCTGATCGACGCGCTGTGCGACATCGTGCCCGCGGTCAAGCCGCAGGCGGCATATTATGAGCTTTTGGGCTCTTACGGCGCGATGGCGCTCAAGGAAACCATCGACTATGCGCACGCCAAGGGCATGTACGTCATCGGCGACATCAAGCGCAACGACATCGGCGCGACTGCAACTGCGTATGCCGAAGCCTACCTCGGCAAGACCCGCGTGGGCGACACCGAGATCGCGCCCTACGGCTGCGACAGCGTGACCGTCAACGGCTATCTGGGCACGGACGGCGTCGAGCCGTTCCTGAAAGAGTGCCGAGAGCGTGAAAAGAGCCTGTTTATCCTGGTCAAGACCTCCAATCCCTCCTCGGGCGAGCTGCAAAACCGCGACATGGGCGGCAAGCCGCTTTACGCGCGCATGGCGGAGATGGTCGCGAAGTGGGGCGAGGGACTGGATATGCCGTGCGGCTACAATCAGATCGGCGCGGTCGTCGGCGCGACCTATCCGGAAGAGCAGAAGATCGTGCGCGAGCTGCTGCCGAAGAGCTACTTCCTCGTGCCGGGCTACGGCGCGCAGGGCGCGACCGCGAAGGATATCGCCAACGCCTTCAATGACGACGGCCTCGGCGCGATCGTCAATTCCTCGCGCGGCATCATGTGCGCATGGAAAAAGACCGGCAAGGACGGCAGGGATTATAAGGAAGCCGCGCGCGCAGAAGCGATCCGCATGCGGGACGAGATCGTCGCAGCGATACGCTGACGCTTTATAGGGGGTATCCAATACCCCCTATATACGGGAACCGGTTCCGGAGAAACCGGCTCCCGATACCCCCGGACACGGCCCAAGGCCGCTGGGTCGGGGTATCCAAAGTCAGGCGCATGGTCCAGACCACCTTCTCTTGGCCTGCGGCCAATTCACCTTGTGTCCTGACTTTGGATGGACACAAGCGCAGCTTGTGTTCTTTTGAAATAGAAATTCTGCGAATTTCATATATTTAGGAGCGTGGGAAATTGAAAAAAGCGTATTTACTGCTCGCGGACGGCACCCTGTTTGAGGGCTACTCCGTCGGCTACGAAGGGCAGAGCATCGGCGAGGTCGTGTTCAATACCGGCATGGCCGGCTATCAGGAGGTGCTGACCGATCCCTCCTACTACGGTCAGATCGTCACCATGACCTATCCGCTGATCGGCAATTATGGCATCAACTTTGAAGATCACGAGTCCCGCAAGAGCTGGGTCTCCGGCTTTATCATGCGCGAGATCGCGGAGTATCCCTCCAACTGGCGCTGCCGTCTGACGCTCGACGAATACCTCAAGGAGCAGAAGGTCATCGGCCTTGCGGGCATCGACACCCGCCGGCTGACCCGCAAGCTGAGAAACGCGGGCGTCATGAACGGCGTGATCTACACCGAGGGCTGCGAGCCGGACGAAAAGACCATTGAGGAAATGAAGGCCTATGTCGTTAAGGACGCGGTCAAGGCGGTCACCTGCGAGGACAGCACGGTATACCCCGCTGAGGGCGAGACCAAGTATCGCATCGCGCTGTACGACTACGGCGTCAAGTATAACATCGAGCGCGAGCTGCAAAAGCGCGGCTGCGAGGTCGTCACCATCCCCGCGCTCACTCCGCCGGAGGAGGTTGTGGGCAAATATGACGGCGTGATGCTGTCCAACGGCCCTGGCGATCCGGCAGAAAACGTCGAGATCATTGAGAACTTAAAGCGCCTGCTCGAGACCAACATCCCGATCTTCGGCATCTGCCTCGGCCACCAGCTGTTGAGCCTTGCCATCGGTGCTGAGACCTGCAAGCTCAAATACGGCCACCGCGGCGTCAACCATCCGGTTAAGGATCTGGACGCGGACCGCACTTATATCACCAGCCAGAACCACGGCTACGCGGTCGTCGGCGACTCAGTCGATCCGAAGATCGCCCGCGTGCGCTATGTCAACCTGAACGACGGCACGGTCGAGGGTGTGGAGCACATCGGCCGGCCGGTATTCACCGTGCAGTATCACCCCGAGGTCTGCCCGGGGCCGATGGATACCTCGTATCTGTTTGACAAATTCATCGAAAACATTGAAAAATCCAAGGGAGGTGCTCAGTAATGCCGCTGCGCAAGGATATTCACAAGGTAATGGTACTGGGCTCCGGCCCGATCGTCATCGGCCAGGCGGCCGAATTCGACTACGCGGGCACGCAGGCCTGCCGCGCGCTGCGCGAGGAAGGCCTCGAGGTCGTGCTCGTCAACTCCAATCCCGCGACCATTATGACCGATAAGGCCATGGCGGACAAGGTCTATATCGAGCCGCTGACCGTGGAAGCGGTGCAGGAGATCATCAAGAAGGAGCGTCCGGACTCGCTGCTGCCCAACCTCGGCGGCCAGACCGGCCTGAACCTCGCCATGGAGCTGTGCGAGAGCGGCTTTCTCGATGAGATGGGTGTAAAGCTGCTCGGCGCGAAGCCGGAAACCATCGCCAAGGCGGAGGACCGCCAGATGTTCAAGGACACGATGGAAAAGATCGGCGAGCCGTGCATCGCGTCCAAGGTCGTACACACGGTAGAGGACGCGGTCGAGTTTACCCGGGAGATCGGCCTGCCGGTCATCATCCGCCCGGCGTACACCCTCGGCGGCACGGGCGGCGGCATCGCCTACACCTGGGACGAGCTGCGCGAGATCGCCGCGACCGGCATCATGTACTCCCGCGTGGACGAGATCCT
>DXDO01000035.1 GCA_019115425.1 Candidatus Agathobaculum merdigallinarum
GCTCTCCAGCCCGAGGGTTCGGATGATCTCGTCCACATAGGATTGATCCACCGTGCCGCCGTCCAGCTCGATGGGGAGCACGATGTTTTCGTATACGCTGAGCACGGGCACCAGATTATACGCCTGAAACACAAACCCGATGCGCCGGCGGCGGAAGATGGTCAGCTCGTCGTCCTTGAGGGCGAAAATATCGTTGCCGTCGACATAGACCGTACCGCTCGTCGGGCGGTCCAGCCCGCCGAGCATGTGCAGCAGAGTGGACTTGCCCGAGCCGGACGTGCCGACCACAGCGACGAACTCGCCGCTCTCGACTGTGAGATCGACGCCGTCGAGCGCGCGCACCTCGGTGTCGCCCGCGCCGTAAACCTTGCGCAGATCTGCCGTCTGTAATACCGTCATAAGAGAAAACCTCCCAGAAAAAAGTCTGTACCGTACCCTTTGGTACGATATAGACGATACCATGCAATTCTGTCGAGAGCCTGTCGGAAATCTAACAGTTTTGACAGATTTCCGGCAAACGCCCTCAGCTCATGGGCAGGAACAGCGAAAATGTGCTTCCTTTACAGGGGCAGGACGTGACCTTGATATACCCGCCGTTCGCAGCGGCGATCTCGCGCGCGAGATACAGCCCCAGCCCGACGCCCTGCTTATCCCGCACGGCGGGGGAACGGTAAAACCGCTCGAAGATGCGCGCCTGCTCGTCCTCAGGGATGCCGGGGCCGGTGTCTGTTACGTCAATACGGCAAAACAGCTCGTAGGGCGTGACCGACACCGTCACGCTGCCGCCCGCGGGCGTATATTTGATAGCGTTGTCGATCAGGTTGCCGAGCGCCTCCTGCGTCCATTTGGGGTCAAAGCACGCGGTTACCACTGTAGGCAGGCTGGAAAGCTGTACGCCGCGCCGTTCGGCTTCCGGCTGCGCCGCCCGCACCGTGGTTTCGGTGAGCGCGCCCACGTCCGCAGGGCGGGGCTGCACCGCGATCACGCCGGTCTCCAGCCGTCCGGCCTTGACCATGGACTCGATCAGAAATTGCAGCTTTTCGGCCTGCGCGGTCAGCTGCCCCACACAGTCGCGGCAGTCCTCCGGCAGGTCTTTATCCGCCAGCAATCCGGCGTACAGCAAAAGGTTTGCGATCGGCGTTTTGGTCTGGTGGGAGATGTCCGCAATCAGCCCCTGCACGCGCGTCCGGTCCTCGGCGAGCCGCGCGGCGGAGGTGCCGCTCGCGTCCAGATACTGTTTCAGCTTTGCTTCGACCGCGGACAGGCGGCTTTCATCAAAGTGCGCGGGCTGAAATGTGCCGCGGATCGCGTCGTCCAGCATGCGATCCAAGCTGTTCAGGGTGCGGCGCAGCCGCAGGCGGTCGTATACGATCGCGCCCGCCGCCGCGAGCACGGCAAGGACTGCAACCCAGATCATGCTTCCACCGCCCAAGTATAGCCCACGCCGTATACGGTCTTGATAGGCGCGTTTTTGCCCAGCTTGCGCCGCAGCCGCCCGACCGTGACCGAAAGCGCGTTTTCGTCCACATACTCCGCGCCGTCCGTCCAGATGCGGTCGAGCAGGGTGTCGCGCGGCAGGGTGTGCCCGCGGTTTTCGACCAGCAGGCGCAGCAGCCGCTGCTCGGTCTGGGAGAGCTGGAGCGGCCTGCCGTCCGCAGTGAAGTCAAGGCGGGAAAAGTCAAACCGGAAGCCGCCCTGTTCGAACACAGCGGGAGCAGGTGCGGGCTTGTTCCGGCGCAGCGCGGCGTCCACGCGGGCGCGCAGCACCGCGAGCGAAAAGGGCTTGGTGATGTAGTCGTCCGCGCCGAGGGTCAGGCCGGTCACGATGTCGGTCTCCAGGTCGTTTGCCGTCAGCAGGATGACCGGCGGACCGCCCGCGGCGCGGGTCTCCTCCAAAAGCGTCAGCCCCGAGCCGTCCGGCAGGTTGATATCGAAAATCGCAAGGGCAAAGGACGAAGCGGCAAGCGCTTTGCGCGCTCCGGCGCAGTCCGAAGCCAGCGTGCAGACGCGCTCCGCGCCCTCCAGCGCGAGCACCAGCCCGCGGCCGAGCGCGGGGTCGTCCTCGACGATCAGAATGTGTTCCATTGGGTTCACCTCGCTCCCATTATAACAGAAACGGGGCGCGCATGAAAGCGCACCCCGATAAACAACAAGCTCAGGAATGGATATGCAGCGCGCGGCACACGCTTCGGCGCGTGATGCGGTACACTGCATACAGCAGCACGGATACCCCGGCAACCATCGCCGCGCAGGACGTGATGCCCGCCAGCTCGGCGGAGGTAAACCCGTACGGATCGCCGTTAAAGTACATGATCATCATGTAGAACGCCCAGATCAGGCCGGTGCCGACAATAGCGGGCACGAGGAACACGCGGCTGATCTGCCCGCGCACCGAGCGGAACAGGTAGGCGCTCGGTGCGCCGAGGTGGCGCAGGTCGTCGTACACGCGGGCATTGACCAGCGCAATGGTCATGCAGCGGGTGAACGCGATGACGATGACCGCC